>CAZYGL010000001.1:0-7180 GCA_964647335.1 uncultured Syntrophomonas sp.
GCATAGAAGAGGTCGGTTTCCAGGTATATCTGTCCATCAGTGATGGAAATAACATTGGTCGGGATATAGGCCGATACGTCGCCAGCCTGGGTCTCGATGATGGGCAGTGCGGTGATGGATCCGCCGCCGTGCTCTTCATTGAGTTTGCAGCCTCTCTCCAGCAGACGGGAGTGGAGGTAGAAAACGTCACCTGGATATGCTTCACGTCCGGGAGGACGGCGGAGCAGCAGGGACATCTCGCGATAGGCTACCGCGTGTTTGGACAAATCATCATAAATAATCAGGACGTCTTTGCCCTGGCCTTCCATGAATTCCTCGGCCATGGCCACACCTGCATACGGAGCCATGTAAAGCAGTGGTGCGGGTTCGGAAGCGGTGGAGGCTACTATGATTGTGTAATCCATAGCTCCCATCTCTTCCAGCTTTGCATGGATGCCAGCGATGGTGGACTGCTTCTGTCCGATACCTACATAAATGCAGATCATGTCTTTTTTGATTCTCTGGTTGATGATGGCATCGATGGCAATGGCGCTCTTGCCAACCTGGCGGTCGCCGATGATCAATTCACGCTGGCCGCGGCCGATAGGTACCATTGAGTCGATACATTTCAGTCCAGTCTGCATGGGGACATTAACCGGGGCCCTGGTTACAACCCCGTGGGCTACCTTTTCTACTGGTCTGAAGGTAGTGGTATTGATGGGGCCCTTGCCATCCAAGGGCTGTCCCAGAGGATTAACTACCCGGCCCAGCATGGCGTCCCCGGTGGGAACCTCCATGATCCTGCCGGTAGCTTTAACAACGTCGCCTTCTTTAATGTGTGCATATTTGCCGAGCAGCACGGCTCCGACATTATCTTCTTCCAGGTTCAGCACCATTCCGAAGGTGTCACCCGGGAATTCCAGCAATTCACCGGCCATGGCTCCCTGCAGTCCATAGACGCGGGCGATACCGTCACCGACATATATTACTGAGCCTACATTGCTGACCTCGACCTCGGCTTGATAGCGCTCTAGTTGCTGTTTCAATATGGCGCTAATCTCTTCCGGTCTAATACTCATTTAAATGCTCACCCCTATCGAATTAACTTATCTTTGCAGCTGTGAGGTTTTTCTTAAGCATCTCCAACTTTTTCGCCACTGAGGCGTCGATTATCTTGTCACCTACCCTTATCTTTAACCCTCCGATCATTGTTGGGTCAACGCTAAGGTCCAATTTGATGGTTTTGCCGGTGGAACGGGACAGGTTATCAGCCAGGATTTGTACGTCCTGGTCAGAAACCGGCATGGCCGATATTAATTCCGCTTTCTTTATATTGCGCGAATCGTCAGCCATATCCTCATATTCTTGATGGATCAGTTCCAGATAAGTCTCACGCTTCTTATCTATCACCAACAACAAGAAATTCAAGGTCATAGGTGATACCACCTGGGCGAAAAGTTTGTTGGCTAATTCCTTTTTCTCTTTAGCCGGTGCCAGGGGATGGGCAAAATATTCCCCAAGACCTTCGGTCTCCTTTATACTCTGAACTATCTTACCAAGTTCAGTCGAAAATTCATCAATTTTGTTTGCCTCACGGGCAATGCTAAAAAACGCTTCAGCATAGCGCCTGGCGACGCTCTTGTTTAGCATAGGAGATCGCCCGCTTCGCTTACGAATTCTTTAACCATCTTCTGATGGTCGGCATCGGTGATAGCTCTGCCCAAAACTTTCTCCGCTGCCTGCATAGCCAGGGCAGCTGCCGTATCTCTGAGTTCCACTTTCGCCTGCTGGGTTGCGGCTGCGATGTCAGTGGTCCCCTTGGCAACTATCGCGGCGTATTCCTCTTTGGCTTTGGCCAGCATGTCATTCTTGGCATCTTCAGCCGACTTGGTGGCACGAGCCACTATTTCCTGGGCTTCCTTACGGGATTCAATCAGATTGGCCTGAGCTTCTTTCCTCATCTGCTCAACTTCAACCTTCAGCGCTTCTGCGTGCTTGATGGAGCTTTCAATAGTAGTTGCTCTTTGTTCCAGCATATCGCTAACCGGATTGTAAGCAAACTTATAAAGAACTGCCAGTAAGCAGAAGAAGTTTACCGCGGACCAGCCTATAACATACAGGTTCCCGAATGCGGGGGGTTTCCCTGCTGGGGCTGCGACTGGGGCGGTTGCGGCTCCTTCTGAAGCGTAACAGAGAGCTACAAATCCCATTACCATAATTAAGGATAAAAGGAGGCCTAATAGATAAATCCATTTGTTCCTCTTCACGGATGTGTTACCTCCAATCTCTCTTGTGCTAAAGTAAATGGGCGATAGGGCCCGGGTTAATCCAGTATGTATACCTGCCCTACCGCCCTCCAGTAACTTCTGACTGGTTAGATTGTAAATAGACCTTGGGTTTGGTGATTGAACTTACATCTTTCCTACCAGCATGAATGCGATCAACAGACCATAAATGGTTAAGGTTTCAATAAAGGCCAAGCTGATGAACAGTAGAGTTCTGATGTCTCCGCCTACTTCGGGCTGTCTGGCAATAGCTTCGATCGCTTTGCCTCCGGCAATACCCATACCTACACCACCACCCAGACCGGCGATGGATACGGCGATTCCAGCTCCTATTGCTATGCTCATTTTTTCCCCTCCTTTCCTGCTGCAATGCGTTGTACATTGGCAAAAATAATATGGTTAATTTTAATGACCCCCACCTGAAGATGCAGCTATGTAACTAGCCGACAACAACGTAAACACAATCGCCTGTATGGCTCCCAACATGACGGACAGACCCATCAGAGCTGTCGGTACGAAAAATGGCGCTAAGAACATTAGATAAGCAATAATCATTTCTTCACCAAATATATTGCCAAATAGACGAACGGTGAGGGATAGCGGGTGGGCTATTTCTTCGAGTAAGTTAAGTGGCAGGAATGCCGGGTTGGGACTGATGAAGTGCCCCAGGTAATGAGCACCGTGTTCAGAGAAACCTGCAAAGTGAACGGTCAAAGCTGTAATCAACGCCAGGGTTGCAGTAACGTTCCAGTTACTGGTCGGCGGCTGGAATCCCTGAATATGGGACGCACCCGGGATCAGACCGCTGTAATTGCTGCAGATTATGAATAGGAAGAATGTTGACAGCAATGGAGCATATTTCTTGGCAATATGTTCCTCATCCATCACCTGACCGAAGAAATTATAGGTGAACTCTACGACCATTTCTAATCCATTTTGCATTCCGCGCGGAATAACCTGCATGTTACGAGATCCCATAAATGCAAACAAACCTAGAACCAAAACTACTGCCCACTGAGTTACAACGAGATGATCTACCGGAATTGGGCCCAAATGAAACAATACACTATCCCACATACCAAATATCATCTTTTCTCCCCCCTTCCAATTTAGATTTATTTTTAGTTTTGTCGATCTGCCAGACGGTGGCCGGACCCAAAACTTCAAACCTGATTATGTAGTAGTCCTTTCCCTATAGGGCGACGTATGACCAGGACTATTGCTGGTCCTGGTCGCTTTCTTTTTGGGCTGCAGTTCTTTGGCGCTCCCGCTCCATAAGTGCATCCCACATTATTTTCCCGGCAGTAGCAGCCCCCAATACGAATCCCAAAATGGTTAAAAGCGGAGACATGTCGAACTTGTTGTCCAACCATCTGCCCCCAAGCAGCCCTATGGCTAGAACTGCGGCTACATTGGTGGCCAGATTGACCGCCATGGTCAGAGATTTTGCCCAGTTCTGTTTTTTTTGAGCCATCAATAATCTCCTTGCTGCTGCGGGAAAAATTATTTGTGAAATATCCCCTGATACCAATTCTACATACTTCTTCAAAACCCTTTTTGCAGACTCAAATTTTCTGATATTTTTTTGGTGACGGCAAGGCTATTTGTTGCCGCAGCCTGGAGCTGTCCGCTTAATAATTGCCTTTTCGTTCCCGTGTATACATATGTATGTTTGAAAGCCTACAGGTTTAAAAGAGTCTTCGCCCTATTTGGTCACGTAAGATATGTGTATTCGCCGTCCAGTTTCAAAACCCTGCAAATTCTCTAATTTTTATTGGCTCCAAAATTTTCCAGCAGTTATCGGCTCAGATAGCCCTTCTGCTCAAGCTTTTCCATGTGCTTGAGCAGCATTTCTTCGATGTCGATTCCGAATCTCTCCTCCATCACGAACATCATGGTTACCGCCGTCTGGGCCACATCCAGTAGTTCCTTGGCGATCTCCTCTACCACCGTGGCTTCATCCAGCTCGATTATTTCGCCGCTCAGGCCCCGGTATTTTCCTATACACTGGGCAAGTTCCCCGGCTTCCTCCATCAGCTTGAGAGCGGTAGACTCCAGGGTAGGGCTGAGTTGATTCAACCGGGGCAGTGCTAAGTTTTTCGTATCCATTCCTTGACTCCCTATTTTGTTCTGGCAGGATATTCCACCAATTCGATCCCGGCATCCTGCATGAACTGCAGAGCCAGGTTGTCCTCAAAATCGCCTCGATGCACCACGCGGAAGATTCCCGCATTGATAAGGATGCGCGCACAGATTATGCACGGCTGATTGGTGCAATAGAGGACCGTATCCTCGGTGGATATCCCGTAATAAGCCGCGTTGATAATTGCGTTCTGTTCCGCATGAACTCCCCGGCATAGTTCATAGCGTTGTCCTGAAGGTATCTTTAACTCCGCACGGAGGCACCCCAGTTCCAGGCAGTGGCCTAGGCCCCGGGGAGCCCCATTATACCCAGTTGAAATTATGCGTTCGCGCCTGACCAGGACAGCTCCCACCTGGCGGCGCAGACAGGTGGACCGGCTGGCTGCCAGATCGGCCAGATCCAAAAAATATTCATCCCAGGAGGGTCTCTCCTGGGTCAGGCCGATATCCGCAATATCAGCCATTATTCACTGTAAAGCGGGTATTTCCGGCATAACGTCGCGACTAATTCCCGTGCCTCCTGCAACTTGGCCTGATCCTCAGGATAGCTCAGTGCCATGGCTATAGCCTGGGCCATGACAACCATGTCTGCACCCACCAGGCCCCGGCTGGTGACAGCTGGTGTGCCGATACGGATCCCGCTGGTCACGGTGGGTTTTTCCGGGTCGAAAGGTATGCCGTTTTTGTTTACTGTGATATCGATCGATTCGAGTATTTCTTCAGCCTGTTTACCGTTCAGCTGTTTGGGGCGCACATCGACCAGCATGAGGTGGTTGTCTGTGCCCCCGGATACAAGCCGTAAGCCGTTGGCAATGAGATTTTCGGCCAATATCCTGGCATTCTCCACAATCTGCTTTTCGTATTGCACGAATTCCGGCTGCATGGCTTCCTTGAAGCAGACCGCTTTGGCAGCGATGACATGCATTAGCGGTCCGCCCTGGATGCCTGGGAACACAGCTGAATTTATTTTCGCAGCCCATTCCTGGCGGCACAGGATCAGCCCGCCCCGAGGCCCACGCAGGGTCTTATGGGTGGTGCTGGTAACAAAATCAGCGTATGGAACCGGGCTGGGATGGCAGCCAGCTGCAACCAGGCCCGCAATGTGAGCCATGTCTACCATCAGCAGGGCGCCTACCTCATCCGCAATCTCACGGAATTTCTTGAAATCAAGGGTACGGGGATAGGCACTGGCCCCAGCCACGATCAACTTTGGCTTTGATTCCTGGGCAACTTTACGCAGGGCATCATAGTCGATAGTCTCAGTAACCGGGTCAACACCATATTCATAGAAACGGAAATATTTGCCAGATAGGTTCACCTTGCTGCCGTGGGTGAGATGTCCGCCGTGGCTCAAATTCATCCCCAGCACCGGGTCGCCCGGCTGCAGGACGGCAAAATAAACGGCGGTATTGGCTTGGGCACCGGAATGGGGCTGAACATTGGCATGCTCTGCGCCGAATAATACTTTAGCTCTTTCTATGGCCAGGCTTTCAGCTATATCGACAAATTCACAACCGCCATAATATCTTTTGCCGGGATAACCTTCAGCATACTTGTTGGTCATCACCGAACCCTGAGCAGCCATTACAGCCCGGGAAACAAAATTTTCCGAAGCGATCAGTTCGAGTTTACGGCCCTGCCTCAGCTCCTCCTTGTTAATGGCTTCCGCAATTTCCGGGTCTACCGGTCTGACATACTTCTCGATATAGTCCAAGCTTCTAAACCCTCTCTCTAAATTTATTTTCCAGTGCCATTATCTTTTCGACTCGTCGTTGATGTCTTCCTGCCAGAAAATCAGTTTCCAGAAAAGTTTTGATTATGGCTTCAGCCAGCCCGGGGCCAGTAATGCGCGAACCTATTGCTACAATATTGGCATCATTATGCTGCCTGGCCAACTGGGCCGTAAAGAGATCGTGGCACAGGGCAGCACGAATTCCAGGAATCTTGTTGGCGGCTATTGAAACACCGATGCCGGTCCCGCACACCAGGATACCCGGAATATTCCTGTTCTTGACCTCCAAGGCCACTTTTTCAGCTACATCCGGATAGTCCACCGGATCATCATTGAATGTTCCGCAATCTAGGACCTCATGCCCTTCAGCATAGAGAAATGCTACCAGTTGTTTTTTCAGAAGTACCCCGGCGTGATCACTGCCAATAACGACTTGCATTCAATCCACCTCAATCTGATTCTATTATTTTCTGCAGGAGCCTGTCCACCAGATATTCGAGCTGTCCCAAAGTATGCCGGTAGGCATTTATGTCCTGTCCATAAGGATCCTGCACCTCCATCGCCGGATCTCCAGCGTATTCTGCCAGGGTGTAAACCGGCAGATCCAGGTCTTCACTCATTCGCTGCAGCAAATCCTTCTGGGTCTCAGTCATGGTCAGGATCAGGTCGGCATCCCTCCAGAGATCAGCGTGCAGCGGGGTAGCGCGGTGCTGGCTGATATCCAGTCCTATCTCCTGCATGGCCTGCTTGGCCTGGGGCGAAGCCTGACCACCCGCCTGGGCTAACAAGCCAGCCGTACTGACTTCTATATTTTTGGAAGCCAGGTTTATTTCCCTGGACTGCACTTGACGGGAAAATAGCGCGCTGGCCATGGGGCTGCGGCAGGTGTTGCCCGTGCAAACAAATAATATCTTCATCACGTTCTCCTCCATCTGCAGGGTGGGCATATCTTTAAATCCGGTTCAGTTTTGCGGCGCGGCGCAGCCTGTCTATCAGGGCCTGGCCAACTGTCTGTACATCCAGGGGGGCAAACAACAAGGTC
>CAZYGL010000001.1:7280-16118 GCA_964647335.1 uncultured Syntrophomonas sp.
ACCATCGCGATTCGCCCGTCCAAATCCTGGCGCACATGTTGGGCACAGGTAGGACTGGGCCGGCCATAAAGATTGGCACTGGGAGCCGCCAGCGGTCCAGCCGCATCGATCAGCGCCAGTGCTACCGGATGATCCGGCATACGCAGGCCTACCCCATCCCGTCCTCCTCTGACAATCCCAGGCACCTGGGCCACAGCTGGCAGTATCAGGGAAATAGGCCCCGG
This sequence comes from uncultured Syntrophomonas sp., assembly GCA_964647335.1. GTDB lineage: Bacteria > Bacillota > Syntrophomonadia > Syntrophomonadales > Syntrophomonadaceae > PHAA01. The sequence goes on from CAZYGL010000001.1 coordinate 7,505, forward strand.
CCAGAAGTGCTGCATCAATTTTTTTGCGCCAGCCGGGATCTCCTTGGCTAGACGTTCCACCTGCTGTGGCTGGCTAATGTGGACCAGCAAAGGATGTTCCGCCGGTCTTCCTTTGGCCAGGAATATCTTCGCCACCGCTTCGGGCTGAAAAGCATCTGCCCCCAGTCCATAAACGGTTTCAGTAGGGAAAGCCACCAGCTCCCCTGCCCTGAGGATGTGCACCGCTGCCGCGATTATCTCCGGTTCCGGATTTGAGGCATCCACCCGCAAGTAGTTTGTTTTCACCTGGTACCTCTCCTCCCTAACACCAGCCGGTCTCTTCCAGCTCCATCCTGGAAGATCCTGACACCCGTGAATTCCTGGAGCATCTGCTGTGATGCTTCGCTCTGACGGGGATCTATTTCGATAAGCAGATACCCCCCTGGTCTGAGGCATTGAAAGGCTTGGGGGATCATGCGGCGATAAATATCCAGCCCGTCCCCGGAAGCCAATAAGGCCAGGTGGGGTTCATAATCCTTGACCCCGGGATCTAGCTCCTGGATTTGCCGCAAGGTCACATAGGGAAGGTTGGCAACGATCACGTCCAGGTGGGCCTCCCCCTGCATGGGCTCCAATAGATCACCGTGCCTGAAATCCACCTGTACCTGGTGTCGGTCAGCATTTTGTCTGGCGATGGCCAAGGCTGGTGCTGAAATATCAACCGCATATACGTTGGCTGACCTCAGGGAGGCAGCCAGGCTAACGGCTATGGCACCTGAACCGGTGCCTACATCGCATATACGCTGGATTTCTTCCTGCCCCGCCAGGTTAAGGACAGTTTCAACGAGTAATTCCGTGTCTGGCCGCGGTATCAAAACATCAGGGCTAACTATGAATAACAGGGACATAAACTCCTGCTTTCCCACTATATAGGCGGCAGGCTCGCCTGCAATTCTTCTCTTGATATAGCTGCGATAGACATCTCTTTCATCCTGGTTGATGGGTTTTTCGTAATTAGCATAAAGATAAACCCGGTCCTTGTCCAACGCGTGGGCCAGCAATATCTCTGCCTCCAGGCGAGCTTCCTGCATGCCCCGGTCGGTTAAATACCGGGTCGTCCATAATAATAAATCTTTAATTCGCCAGTTCTTCTGCACCTTTAGTTCACCTGTTTTAATCTCTCCGCCTGGTCATTGGCCATCAGCGCATCGATGATCTCGCCCAGCTGCCCTTCCAGAATCTGGTCCAGTTTATGCAGGGTCAAATTTATGCGATGGTCACTGACCCTGCCCTGCGGGAAATTATAGGTCCTTATGCGTTCACTGCGGTCACCTGTCCCCACCTGGCTTTTACGGGCACCAGCAGTCTCCTGGTTTTTTTCTTCTTCCATAAGTTCCTTAAGCCGTGACCGCATTACCCTCAAGGCCTGTGCCTTGTTCTTATGCTGAGATTTCTCGTCCTGGCAGGTTACTACCAGACCGGTGGGCAGGTGGGTTATTCTCACTGCTGACTGGGTGGTGTTGACACACTGGCCTCCCGGGCCGCTGGCACAATAAACATCTATTTTCAGATCATTTTCGCTGATGTCGACCTCGACTTCCTCCGCTTCCGGCAGTACAGCTACAGTTGCTGCTGAGGTATGGATTCTGCCTCCTGATTCGGTAGAAGGAATACGCTGGACCCGGTGCACCCCCGATTCATATTTGAGTTTGCTGTATGCTCCCTGTCCGTCCACCACAAAGATCAGTTCCTTGATTCCCCCCAATTCAGTGAAATGGGAATCCATAATGTCAATCTTCCATCCTTGCTGCTCGGCGTAGCGTGAATACATGCGGAACAGATCAGCCGCAAACAGGGCAGCCTCTTCCCCGCCGGTACCGGCCCTTATCTCCATGATAACGCTCTTTTCATCGTTGGGATCGGTGGGCAGCAGCAGTACCTTGAGGCGTTGTTCCAGTTGTTCCTGCTTGGCTTCCAGTTCTTCGATTTCTGCCATCAGCATGGCTTTGAACTCTTCGTCCGGATCCTCTTTCAACATGGACCTGGCATCCTCGATGCCTTGCAGGGCAGCCTTAAGCTCTCTGTATACTCCCACCACTGCACTGAGCTCAGAATATGCCTTGGCATATTTCTGATATTTGCTCTGGTCGGCAATGATGGCGGGATCGCTCAAGAGATCATTCAGTTCATTATATTTACTTTCCAAGCTCTCCAACTTTTGCAGCATCTAAATATGCTCCTCCTTAACTTAAAGGGGTTGCCAATATGCTCGTCTCCATTATCACCAGGGTCAGGCCGCAGCTACCGCCGGTTCTTCTGCCAGCACTTCCCGCAGGGCAGCCAGGGCCACCTCCAGTTGCTCATCATCCGGTTCCCGGGTGGTCAGTTTTTGCAGCCAGAGGCCCGGAATGATAAGAATGCGGGCCCAGGGATGACGGTAATATTTCCCCGAAAATCTGATAAATTCATAACCAAGGCCTGCTACCACAGGGAAAACCGCCAGACGGGACCAGATGCGGTAAAATAGGGACCCTTCGCCCAGTAAAGCAAACACCAGGATGGAGATTACCATGACTACCAACAAAAAGCTGGTGCCGCACCGTGGGTGCAAAGTGCTGTGTTTGCGGGCTTCTTCTACAGTCAGTTCCTCCCCGGCTTCCAGGGTCAGGATCGACTTGTGTTCGGCTCCGTGATACATGAACACCCGCTGGATCTCCTGCATCTTGGAGATTGCATAGACATAAGCCAGGAAGAATATTATGCGGATCAGCCCCTCCACCAGGTTTTGCCCCAGTACCCCCCCAATGAACTGCCTGGTAAAATGCACGATTGCGGTCGGCAAGGCCAGGAAAAGAACCACTGCCATAAGCAGGGCTATAAGTCCGGTGACCAGAATCTCTGCTGCACTCAGTTCCTCTTCTTCTTCATCCAGGGAAAGATTGGCTGAACGGTTGAGCATCCTTATGCCCACCGCCATAGATTCGATCAATACGTAACTGCCCCGCAGCAAAGGCCATTTTAGGAAGGGGAAACGTTTGCCCAGGTCGCTGTTGGGCTCTTTTTCCACCACAATGCTGCCATCCGGCCTGCGCACTGCCAGGGATGTTTCCTGGGGGCCCTTCATCATGACCCCTTCGATTACTGCCATGCCGCCATAACTGGGTTTTTTTAACATATACATTCACCTTGGTCCAAAAAAGCAGTGGAGAGAAAAAAAGCAGGAACGAACGTCCTGCCTGATCAACACTATAGTCCAACTAATTCAAGCCGTATTTCTTCTTGAACTTTTCAACCCTGCCCGCAGTGTCTACGATCCTGAGCTTATCGCCGGTATAGAAAGGGTGACATTTCGAACAAATCTCGACTTTTATGGTTTCCTTGGTGGACCCGACTTCAACCTCGTTGCCACAGGCACATCTGGCGGTAGTTTTAAAATATTTGGGATGGATCTTTTCCTTCATCACTTTCACCTCGTTTCGGTCGACCTTGGCAGTTATATAGCAATTTTTTGTAATTCTAAATGCAAACTGCGAAAAACATTATATCAATAAAAACGGCAAAACACAAGAACTGGCGGTCAGCAAAAAAATACGATCCGTACTATTTATTCCAGCAGGGATTCTTCCGCCAGGTTGTACCGATATTTAAAGAAATGCTGGGCGAAGAAATTGTCGTAATTGGTGAAATACTCGTTTTCCCCCCCGGTTTCGCTTATCTTGTTCAAAAATACATGCATCTTGGCATCCAGGTTGTCCATGAAATTAAGGAGCAGGGCCTCGGGAAATAGCGGTATGACCGGAGAGCCGAACTCCAGAGCCCCATGATGGCTCAGAATCATGTGCTTCAGCATCCATTCCAGTTCCGCAGGGAAATCCTGTCCTTCCTGCCTGAGCGCCTTTATGGCAGCAGCCACCATCTCTGTCCCCAGCACGATATGTCCCAGCAGCCTTCCTTCCGTGGTATAACTGGGGACAACTTTGACTTCCAATTCCTCAACCTTGCCCAGGTCGTGGAGCAGGCTGCCGACCAGGAGCAGATCGCGGTTCAACTCGGGCCAAAGACTGGCTGCCTGGAGGCATAGGCGGCAGACTTCCAGGGTATGTTCCAGCAATCCCCCGCTGTAATTATGATGGATTGACTTGGCGGCAGCCGCTCTGTAAAAACGTTCTTTCAAGTCAGACGTGAAAATCTGTTGGAGCAGATTGCGCAAATAAATGTCTTGCACAGACTCTATGATTTCCGCAAAATTCTTTTCCAGGCTGCGCCGGTCCAAGCCTGGTCCTTTCAGGTAGGGAGTCGGATCATCCTCCAATACCTTGATGCGTTTGGCAGTCACCTGCATTTTCCCGTTAAAACTGCTCATGTCTCCCAGCAGCCCGATCACAGCTCCTGCCTGCATATCACCTGCTATCTGGCAATTCTCCCAGGCAACCGCATCGATGTCCCCGCTGGCATCTCCCAGCTTCAGGTTATACATGGCTTTACCGTCTTTGGTTTTGCGCTGGATCTTGTCCAGCAACAAATAGCGGCCAAATACCTGCTGCCCCGTCGACAAATTTTTCAGTTCCTTTACCTGTAGTGGTATTCTGCTTTCCAAACTGGTCCGCTCCTTTGCTAACTTGTAATTTGACTCCTGGATTAGCGGGCTTTTTCTGCCCTAACGGGATGGGTATAAGAGCCTATGCGAACCGCAGGCAGCTCTTGCTGCAGCAGATACAAAAAATTGTTGATGCCCATCGCAGTTCCTCCCTGAGGCACATGGCTGAACAGCACATCAGGATCGATATTCAGATTACGCAGTTGTATCATGTCCACCTGTTTCTGCCTGGCCCAGGCCAGCAAAGCCTCGATCTCTTCTTCCCGATCGGTGAAACCCGGGAAAACCAGAAGGTTTACGGACACATTGATGCCTGCCTCCTTGGCCGAACTGACCGAGCTGCTCACATCATCCCATCTGTAGTTTTTGGGCCGGTGATAGATATTATAATTTTCTTGCCGGCAGGAGAAAATAGTCACCCGCATAGCATCCAAACCTGCCCTGCACAGTTTCCTGATACCCTCCGTATAGCCGGCATTGGTATTGATGTTAATGGTTCCCATGTCTGTCTGGACGCGAATTCGGCTGATGGCTGCCGCGATATCCTCAGCGTTCAGGGAAGGTTCCCCCTCACAGCCCTGGCCAAAAGATATGATCCCCTCCCGGGCTCCGCGCAGATGCTCGCTTCCGACCTGGCTTATCTCTTCGACCGAGGGCTGGAAGCTGAGCCGCTGTTGCGGAGCGTCGGTATTTTCATGCCCCTCGGAAATACAGCCGATGCAGTCAGCATTGCAGGCCCTCATAGTAGGAATTCCGCCTTCCCAGCGCCGGTAGAATACGTTTTGGGCCGTATAACAACCGTAATTTAGGGCACAATGGCCTAGTTGCCTTAAGATGCGGTTCTCCGGGTATTTTCGCTGCAAACTGTTTATACGCGCGGGCAGCTGGACCGTGTTGTAAAAACAGGGGTGCCATTTGCGGTGCTCATCGCTCTGCACAGCTGCCACCCATATTTTTTCATCCCTGAAACCCACTGCTGCATAGCCAAAGAGAGGCAAAACATTGCGTGGATTCGGGCTTACTCCAGCCGGGAATAGAGTCCGGGTAAATCCCTGGGGCAGCAGTGCCCCCACAGCCTGGGCTGCTTGCCCTCCGGGGGCATTGTTTATGACCACCGCCCGGCCCGCTTCACCAGCAACGGGTCTTTGTCCCGGTATCGAAACCAATACTGCCCCGCGAGGCAGGGGAATCATCTCCTCCCGCAATGGTTCCACCCATTCCATAGCACTGCGCCCCAGCATTCCCATCCCCGGGTACTCCAGGATCTGCCCTTTTTCATTGGCATACAGAGCCAGGAATCCTTGTCGGCTTTCCATGTCTTGACTCTCACCTCCTGCACCTAATCTACCCTACTTACCTTAACAAAAAAAGCCCCCTGTTTGGAGGCTTGTCTCACCTGATCTGGCAAAGGCGCTTTCCTCACCGTCCGTTGCGGCTATAGTCCTTTTTGCCGAAAATTATCGGCGCAGCCCGTAACAGATCCTCGTTGGATCTGGTTTTCTTCATGGAATCTATCATCATCTGCATCGTTTCTACGGAATTATAATCACTGAAGGCATTGCGCAGATTCCACATCAATTCCATTTCCTCCGGGCTGAACAAGAGTTCTTCCCGGCGGGTGCCCGACCGCTTGAGGTCAATGGCGGGGAATATCCGGCGCTCAGATAGTTTGCGATCCAACACCAGTTCCATATTACCTGTGCCCTTAAACTCTTCAAAGATTACTTCATCCATCCGGGAGCCGGTCTCCACCAGGGCAGTGGCGATAATGGTAAGACTGCCGCCTTCCTCTATGTTGCGGGCAGCTCCAAAAAAGCGTTTCGGTTTGATCAGCGAGGCGGGATCTAGTCCGCCAGACAAGGTTCGACCGCTTGGGGGCACCACCAGGTTATGGGCTCGAGCCAGGCGCGTAATGCTGTCCAGCAGGATGACCACATCCCGTTTGTGTTCCACCAGCCGCTTGGCTCTCTCCAGGACCATATCGGCAATTTTCACATGGTTCTCGGGGGGTTCATCGAAGGTTGACGCTACAACTTCAGCGCTCGTCGAACGTTGCATGTCGGTTACTTCTTCCGGGCGCTCATCCACCAGCAGGATGATAACCACCACTTCCGGATGATTCCTGGTGATGCCCTGGGCAATCTTTTGCAGAAGTATGGTTTTGCCCGCTTTGGGCGGAGCTACGATGAGTCCCCGCTGTCCTTTTCCGATCGGGGCTACCAGATCGATCAAACGGGTGGAAAGCTCCTGTGATTCGGTAGAAAGGTTCAGCCTCTCGGTAGGATAAAGCGGAGTCAGAGCATCGAAATGAATCCTTTTAACCGCATCTCCCGGCGGAAATCCGTTAACATCTTCAACCTTCAGGAGGGCAAAAAAGCGTTCGCTGTCCTTGGGCGGCCTGACCTGCCCGCCGACCCGGTCTCCGGTGCGCAGATCGAATTTGCGAATCTGGGAGGGGGAAACATAGATATCCTCATGGCTGGGTACATAGGCGAAAGGCCGAAGGAAGCCGTAGCCATCAGACATTATTTCCAAGACTCCTGAGGCCTGCAGCAGCTCATTGGAGTGGGTCAAGGCCTTGGTTATCTCGAAAACCAATTCCTTCTTGCGTAATTTGGAGTATCCCGCCAGATTGATATCCCGGGCAATCTGGTACAGCTCCAGCATGGTTTTATTTTCCAATTCGGATATGTTCAATTTCCTGCCCCTCTCAAGTTGTTTGACAGACATTATTTCATGGGATTGAGCACATGCGGTCTAGATATGGAAGCGGATGAAGGATTAATCCATCTGCAGCTGGATGCGGTTATCTCTGAACAATGGTTTTTTACCGAGGTGGTGATTAGCTTCCACAAATCTGATGGTGCCAGATTTGCTGCGCATAACAATCGTCTGAGTTATAGCCCGTCCCTCCAGGTATCTGACTCCTTTGAGCAGAAACGAATCGGTTATTCCAGTGGCAACAAAAATAACATCATCGGTTTTGACCAGCTCATCTATGCTGAAGAGCTGTTTGATATCTAATATGCCCATTTCGTGGCAACGGCGAATCTCTTCCTCATTGTCCGGCATCAAGCGAGCCTGGAAATCCCCCTCCAGGCATTTCATAGCCGCAGCTGTAATGACACCCTCAGGAGCGCCGCCGATACCCATCAGTATGTCCACACCCGAGTCTGGATAAGCCGTAGCAACTCCCGGGGAAACATCCCCGTCGGAAATCAGCTTTATCCTGGCTCCCATGCGCCGGACTTCTTCGATGATTCCCTGGTGCCTCTCCCGGTCCAGGATCACCACCGTCACTTCGCCCAACGCTTTATCCAAAGCCTTGGCTACCTGGCGTAAGTTTTCCTTGACTGGTGCATCCAAAAAAACCCGGCCTTTACATTTGGGCCCGACCGCGATTTTATCCATATACATATCGGGAGCATGCAAAAGTGTACCCCGGGGTGCAGAAGCCAGGACTGCTATAGCCCCGGTCAATCCCTTGGCTACTATATTGGTGCCCTCCAGGGGATCGACTGCGATATCCACCTGAGGTGGCACTCCTAAACCTACTTTTTCACCTATGTACAGCATGGGGGCCTCATCCAATTCACCTTCACCGATGACCACTACCCCATCTATCGCAACCGTATCGAACATGACCCGCATTGCAGTTACGGCTGCATCATCAGCAGCATCCTTGTTGCCCCGGCCAACCCAACGGGCAGCTGCCAGGGCTGCCGCTTCTGTTACACGGGCAAACTCCAGCGCTAATTCTCTTTCCACAAAATTTACCTCCTGTGATTAGAACGCCTGCTTCCAATCATCCATGAATTTTTTTATCCCCGCATCAGTCAGCGGATGTTTGCACATCTGCTTCAATATCGCATAGGGAATCGTTGCTATATGGGAACCACAGCGCGCGGACTCGACCACATGCATTGGATGCCTGATGCTGGCTGCGATTACTTCCGAAGCCAAAGCATAACGTTCAAAAATCTGGACGATATCATTAAGCAGTTCCAATCCATCATTGCCTATATCGTCTACCCGTCC
>CAZYGL010000001.1:16218-24594 GCA_964647335.1 uncultured Syntrophomonas sp.
GCATTGATCTCCCTGATTTCCTCTATGTTAGCAGAATCTATGAAAATTCGCAAAATAACACTCCTTTCCGTTACCGCCGTTGGCCCCGCAATTCAGGCGTGCGCCCGGGCAAAACAAGGTGGCTATGCTTTGCCGCAGCTGCCGAAAACCCTGATCTTCTCCCTTATTATGGCAATGGCTGCGTCCCGCGCTGGCCCCAGCAATTTGCGGGGATCTATCTCCGTTGGGTCGGCTTCAATACAGCGGCGCATTTCCCAGACGAAAGCTTCCCTTATATTAGTGTCTATATTCACTTTGCAGACCCCCAGGGATATTGCCCTGCGGACTGCTTCATCCGGAACTCCCGAAGATCCATGCAATACAATGGGTATCTTTACCAATTTCTTGATTTTTTCCAGCCTGGCAAAATCGAGCTGGGGTTCACCTTTGTATTGGCCATGGGCAGTACCTATAGCTATAGCCAGGCTTTCCACTCCGGTTTTCTCCACAAAATAGCGGGCTTCTTCCGGATCAGTGTACATAGCCTCACGGTCGCTGACATGTATGTCATCTTCGGTTCCTCCGATCTTGCCAAGCTCCGCTTCTACCGATACTCCGATGGGGCGGGTAATCTCCAGGACTTTGTTGGTTATGGCTATGTTCTCCTCCAGGGGCAGTTTGGAGCCATCATACATGACCGAGGTGAATCCACTGCGGATGCACTTCACTACCTGGTCAAAATCGGTTCCGTGATCCAGGTGCAGAGCCACAGGCACCCGGGCAGCATCAGCCGCTATTTTCACCATACCGGTTATGAATTCCAGCCCTGCATATTTAATGGCCCCCTGGCTAGCTTGCATTATTACCGGAGCCTGCTCCTTTTCCGCAGCAGCAATAATCGCCTGGACTATCTCCATATTATTGGCATTGAAAGCGCCCACCGCATAGCCTTCCCGATCAGCGCGCAGTAATAAGTCCGTTACTGGAACCAGTGCCAATCTCATCACCTCTTTCAATATTATTAATCTATTGAACCCTTTCGAGGTCCACTTTATTTACCATGTCCTTTAGTACCATGATATCAAAAGGTTTGCTGATACACCTCTTTACCCCTGCCTCCAGGGCCTTCTTGGCCACTTCTATCTCCCCATAGGCAGTCATCATTATTATGGGAAGATCGGGATGATCCTGCAAGATGGCCTGGGTGGCGTCCAAGCCATTCATGTTGGGCATCTTGACATCCATCAAGATCAGGTCTGGTTTAGCCCGTCCCACCTTCTCGATCGCCTCAAGTCCATCGCTGGCGCTGCCTACCTCCCAGCCCTCTTGCTTGAACAATTCTTCCAGTAAGCGGCGCACCCCTTTTTGGTCATCAACAATCAATATTCGCCTGGCGATAGCTGTACCCTCCTCGTAAAAGCCTCAGCCCCATAACCTCCGGGCCATTGTTTAAATATAGATGCGGGGGACACTGGCTGAGGCTAAGGTTTTGCGAATCGGCACCTCAATTTCGTCCCCTACTTCTATTTGTATGCCAGTCGGCACTTCTATCAGAGCCATCTGCATAAATACCTTGCCCCGAATCGGATATTCTCTTCCTTTTACCTTGACCTGCAAATTGAACCGCTGCCACTGCAGATAGTTGAGCACAACCTTGGCCAGCTTTTTGGATAGATCAATCAAGCCTGCTGGTGGATTGCCCACCTCGACGCCCAAGCCATCATTGAAGCCCACAGGAATAACTGCGATTTGCGCAGTCCTGGACAACCTGAAGGTCCGGGCGTAACCCAGGTAACTGCCCGGGGGCAGACTCTTGACGGATATTATGCGGCTCTTGTACTTATAAGGATCCCGTAGCTCTAAACGCTCTGGAAAATGCCCGGCTGGATGCTGACCTGAAAGCAGGGTGCCTATCCTTACCGCATCCAGATGCATCTCCGCATGCTGCAGAAAAGCCGCACTATTGGCGGCATGCTTGATTGGTATCTCCACCCCTTCTTCTTCCAGCTTGCGTACCACCTGCTGAAATCGCCGGAACTGTTGAGACGTGTACGAAGGTGAAGCCGGATCAGCTGCATGGGTGTATATGCCCTCCACATAGATATACGGCAGATCGGCCAATTTTTTTACGACCTGTATCGCTTCCTCTTCATTCAAGCCAAACCTTCCCAATCCGGTGTCAATTTTGAGGTGGACCTTGATTCTTTCCCCGGATCCTGCCGCAGCCTGGCTCAACCGGTCCAGGTCCGCTGGCGATGCGATGGTCAGGGTGAGGCGTTGCTCAATGGCCATTTCCGCTTCCCGGGAAGTCACGACAGGACTGAAAATCAATATATCGGCTGATATCCCGGAATTCCTCAATTGCAGGGCTTCAGCCAGGAAACTTACCGCCAAAAAGTCGACACCCTGATCACACAAAATGCGGGCGGTTTCCGGAGCACCATGACCATACGCATTGGCCTTCACTACAGCTATCAGTCTAGTGCCTTCCTTAAGAAGAGCCTGCACCTGGTGCAGATTGTGCTTGACTGCGGATACGTCGATTTCTATCCACTTATCCATCTCCACCGCTTCGCCTAACCCTCTTCCGTCCTGCTCTGGTTGCGGCCCCAGGAACGCACCATTCGCCGGTACCATGGCAAGGCCCGGGTCCAGGCCCAGTATAGAACCGGGGAGTACGCAACGTCCCAATCTCCAATAAATTCGATAAGCTCTCCGTTAAAACCTTTTTTAAAACGATACAGCCCGTACAGGGGATTGCTCTCGTCCATGTCACCGGATACCCCGCGAAAATCATACACCCGGCAGCCCTGCTGCTGGGCCCAGCGGATCATCTCCCACTGGATGAGATAATTAGGCATGACATTGCGATAATCGTTGCTGGACGCCCCGTACAGATACCAGGTTTTTTGCCCCAGGACCAGGGCCAAAGTCGCAGCTATGACCTTCCCTTGGTATTCGCCCAGAAAAATGCGGCCCAGCCCGTTTTCGACCATTTGGTCCCAGATCATCTCGAAATATTCATAGCCCCGGATCAAGAAGCGGTCCCGCTCAGCGGTCTCCTTCAGGACGGCATAAAAAACCGGCAGGTCCTCTTTACCTGTCGCCGGCCTTATGGTCACACCTTTCTTCTGGGCCAGCTTGATATTGTACCGGGTTTTCCCGTGCATCGCAGCCAGCAGTTCCTCTGCCGGGGGCGCGATGTCCAATTGGAATACGAAGGCCGGCTGTACACCTTCAAAATCCAGACCGGTTTCATTTTTTTTGAAGCCAGCATGCTGCAAAATTGACCTGAAACTCTCATTCGTTACCGGCACGTCGGGATCGATCTTCAGGAATATCGCGCCATGCTGGCGGGCGATCCGTTCTGCGCCGGTGAATAGGGCGCGGCAGTAGAGCTCTTCATCGATTTTGACTACCGGTCCGCGAGGGGAATAGAAAATGCTGCGTCTTACTCCCGGTACAGGCAGCTGCCGCTTCAGGATAAGCATGGTGCCCTTTATCTCACCGTCTTCTTCCAGGAGCAAGGGCAGGGGTTCCCAACCCATGCCCCGCTTCACCTCTCCCCATTCCCAGGTCTGCAGGAAATGGCCTTTAGGGTGGTTACGCACAAATTCATTGTATTTTTCTTTTTCATCACGAGTAGCGATTCTGGTCAGCAACATATATTTTCAATCTCCTACTCCATATGGCTAGCAAAAAAACCCCAGCCCCCTGAGAGCTGGGGTATTCACAAAAAAGCGAGCGTCGAGCTCGCTTGGGCTGCTATTTAATGGCTGCTTTGATCAGGCCCAGGAAAAGAGGATGAGGACGGTTGGGCCGGGATTTGAATTCGGGATGGAACTGGCAACCTACATACCAAGGATGCCCAGGTATTTCCACCATTTCCACCAGGTCCTGGTCAGGATACCATCCGCATATCTTCAGGCCTTTGTTTTCCAGGGCGCTGCGGTATTGATTGTTTATCTCATAACGATGGCGGTGCCTCTCAGTGACTTCATCCTGGCCGTATGCTTCCCTGACCATGGTACCGGGCAAGATCTGGCAGCGGTATACACCCAAGCGCATAGTACCGCCCTTGTTAGAAATGTTTTCCTGGTCAGGCATGAGGTGCACCACCGGGTAGGGGGTATCGGAATCGAATTCCGAACTGTTGGCTCCGGCCAATCCGCACATGTTGCGCGCAAATTCAATCACTGCGCACTGCATGCCCAGACAGATCCCCAGGAACGGGACCTGGTTGCGGCGGGCATAACCCGCAGTAGCGATCTTGCCCTCAATACCGCGCTCGCCAAATCCACCTGGGACCAGAATTGCGTCAACCCCGGCGAGCAGCTTCTCCGGCCCCTCTTTTTCAATTTCCTCTGCATTGACCCACTTGATGTCCACTTCGCAATTGAATTGAAATCCTGCGTGCTTTAGCGATTCCACAATGCTCAGGTATGCATCCTGCAATTCCACGTATTTGCCCACCAGGGCTACCGTGACCTTCCTATTGAGGTGGCGGATGCGTTTCACCATCTCAGCCCATTCAGCTAAATCCGCTTCCCCGCAAGTGATCCCCAGGCGTTTGATGACCTCCCGGTCCAAGCCCTCCTGGGCCAGCATCAACGGCACTTCATAAATCGACTCCGCATCTTTCAGTTGAATTACCGCTTCACGCTCCACGTCACAGAAGAGAGCCAATTTGGCCCGGATGTCCTCCGACAGGGCCTTGACCGTCCGGCACACCAAAATATCTGGCTGAATCCCTATGCTGCGAAGTTCTTTTACGCTGTGCTGGCTTGGTTTGGTTTTCAGTTCACCTGCAGCCTTTATGTATGGAATTAGGGTCACGTGGATATACATGACCCGATCTCTGCCCAGATCAAATTTCAGTTGGCGTATGGCTTCCAGAAAAGGCAATGATTCTATATCGCCTACGGTCCCGCCGATTTCGGTTATTACAACATCCGGATGGGTCTTGTTCTCAATCAGGGTTACCCGCTCTTTGATCTCGTTGGTTATGTGCGGAATGACCTGGACGGTTTGTCCCAAATAGTCTCCGCGTCGCTCTTTGTCCAAAACGGCTTGGTAAATCCTGCCGGTAGTACAGTTGGCATACTGGGTCAGATTGACATCGACAAAACGCTCGTAGTGGCCTACATCGAGATCAGTCTCTGCTCCATCTTCGGTGACATAAACTTCACCATGCTGGTAGGGACTCATGGTTCCGGGATCGACATTGATATAGGGATCAAATTTCTGCATCGCGACCTTAAGACCCCTGCTCTTTAACAAACGTCCCAACGAAGCGGCAGTTATCCCTTTGCCCAAAGAAGAAACCACCCCGCCGGTAATAAAAATATACTTAGTCACCTGCCAAAGACCTCTCTTTCCCGCAACTGATAATCCCAACCTATTGAATTTTACCCCTCTTTCCAACGAGTGGTCAACTAGAAAGATAGTCCAGCACGATTACCCTCATCTCCGCTCCCAACTCTTCTGCGGTGACCTCCAGAGCGGGTTTTTTTATTACCTGGTCAAAATGGGTGGTAAACTGCTCAAGTGGAGCCAACGCAAATGATAAATGCGGGGTGGAGAAATGCATGGGGATGACGATCTTAGGCTTTAAAGCCTGGACTGTTTTTACGGCATCCGCAGCGTCGATGGTGAATTTCCCGCCTACGGGGATACAGAGAATATCAGTCTCTCCAATATCCTGGATTTGCCCCGCGGTCAAGAGATGCCCCAAGTCCCCCAGGTGCACCAGGTTGATTCCCTCGGCGGCAATCTTGAAAATAGTGTTCTTCCCCCGGTCCCGACCTTGATTCCGGTCATGAAAACATCCGATTCCTTTGACAGTGATGCCGTCTATGTCATGGATCCCGGTCCCTTTTATTATGCGCGGGGAGCCGGATATGGTTTCAACTGCATTGTGATCCCAGTGAACATGGCTAACCATGACCATATCGGCTTCAATCGGCTTCAGCGGATAACCCAATTCTGCGTTGAACGGATCAGTGATGATCTGTTTCCCTGCAGCTTGAATCACAAATGATGCATGCCCGCGCCACCTGATCTTCATCTTTAGACCTCCCTGTATATCTTGCTGGCATCGTAAAACCAGTATCCATCTCCTTGATAAATGAGTCGATTATCCAGGTTGATGCGAGTATAGATTGAAGTCAGGGTAACCGCGTCCTGTTGCTTGCCCATTTTTTCGGCAATAGCCCTGGTCAGGTCGGCAAAGAAAACCGGCTCCTGCTTTTCGGCCAGAATTTCCAGGGCCCAATCCGCTTCGCTTTTTTTCCTCTGTTGCATAAAATACCTCCTACATTTGGTCAGGTGCAGAAACACCCAGTATCGTCAGTGCATTCTTGATGGTTATGCGTGTGGTCTCCATCAGGACCAGTCGGGCGTCCTGCAAAGCCTGGTCCGGATTCAGCACACGGTGGTGATTATAAAAACTGTGGAACAAGCCAGCTAGATCAAGAACATAGCGGGCCACCCTCTGCGGGGCCAGGGTCCTGGCGGTTATCGCTACCTCCTGCGGGAAATCAGAAATCTTTCTCAGTAGCTGCATCTCTTCGCTGCCTAAGACTGACATGTCTACTTCAGCAGGGTTCTTGACTTCGATCCCAGCAGCTTTTGCCTGGCGGAATATGCTCCGGATCCGAGCATGGGCGTACTGAACGTAATAGACTGGATTTTCCTGGTTTTTCTCTTTGGCAAGATCCAAATCGAAATCCATTTGACTGTCGGGGCTGCGCATCACAAAGAAGAACCGGGCGGCATCTTTCCCTACCTCATCGATAAGTTCATCCAGAGATACTGTAGTCCCAGTCCTTTTAGACATACGGACGATGTTCCCGCCTCTATATAGGCGCACCAATTGCATCAGCAGTATGTCCAAGCGGCCAGGATCGTAACCCAGGGCTTGAATCGCACCTTTCATCCGGGCTACATGTCCATGGTGATCTGCCCCCCAGACATTGATCACCCGGTCGAATCCGCGCCGGAATTTGTCGCGGTGATAAGCGATATCAGCTGCAAAATAGGTGGGGACTCCATTGGCCCTGACAACCACCTCGTCTTTCTCGTCTCCGAACAGGGTCGATTTGAACCACAAGGCACCTTCAGCTTCATATATATAACCTTTTTCTCTGAGCTCATCAATGGCATCTTCCACCTGGCCTGACTCGTGCAAAGAAAGTTCGCTGAACCAAACGTCATATTCTATCCCGAATTTTGCAAGCGTGGACTTAATATAATGCAATTTCTCCTGCAATGCATACTGTACGACCACTTGCTGCCGCTCTTGGCTGTCCATTGGAAGCAGAGTGTCTTTATAGTCCCGGATGATATTTTTGACAGTATCCACTACATCCTGGCCTGCATAACCGTTATCAGGGAACTCTATTTTAGCCCCCATCAATTGGAGATAGCGGGCCTCAAGCGATTGCGCAAAAACCTCGATTTGATTGCCGGCATCGTTGATATAAAATTCTCTTTCCACATCATATCCAGCGAAGCGCAGGGCATTCGCCAGGGTATCCCCTATAGCGCCTCCGCGGGCGTTTCCCATATGCAGATTGCCGGTCGGATTTGCGCTTACGAACTCCACTTGAACTTTTTGACCAAGGCGCGGGCTGCTCCCATAATCATCCCCCATATTATGTACCATGGCCGGCAGGTTATAGAGCCAGGAATTGTTAAGGAAAAAATTGATGAATCCTGCACCTGCCACCTGGACCTTGTCCACCTCTGGCATCAGTGCCAGGTCGATGTTTTCTGTGATCACTTCCCCAATACGACGCGGAGCCATGCGAGCCTGCTTAGCCAGCAGCATAGCGATATTCGTGGCAAAGTCACCGTGTCCTTCCTCCCGGGGAACCTCTATAACAAAGTCAGGTATGGTGTCGAAGCTAAGCAAGTTGAGGCTGCGAGCCTTCTCCAGCGCTGTGGCTATAAGTCTTCTTAGCCCCTCCCGCAGTTGGTTTATGGGATCCATTGTTGACCTCCTTAGTCGAATTGTTGGAAAAAAATATCTAGCCAGGCAGAGTGCAGGGTGTTTGACTTGCCCGGCTTCGCCGAAAAGCCCGCTCAGGCTGATCCCTGCCTACAACATTATAATTATACAAGTATTTGGGCTCATTGTGCCAAAAATCTGCCTGCCCTGGCTGCCTGCCTTCTTACCCGCCGGGGCGCAAATCGCCCTTGCCATCTCGACAACCGCTCCCTGATGGTGTTATGATTTCACCAGGTATACTGTTTCCGGCTCTTCAGTATACTTGTAGCAGTTCAAGTTGAAGCCGCTTTTAAAAGATAAACATGTTTCCCCTGGCAGTCGCTCCGGGGATGGATTTTATATTACAGGAGGCGTGTTTTCGTGAAAAGGAATGGCATTATTCCTCT
>CAZYGL010000002.1:0-23456 GCA_964647335.1 uncultured Syntrophomonas sp.
CGGCTCTAAACCAGCAGGTCCCAGTCTTTCGAACCTGTCTAACTCCCGGTCTGTACAGCAACGATGCTGTCAGCTCCAAATTTTGCCCGAAGTTTGGGCTTTTCTATCTTACCGGTTGGATTGCGCGGGACCTCATCGAAAATCACCGCCCGGGGTCGTTTGTAACGGGGCAAGGCAGCACAGAAGGCGACCAGCTCTTCAGCGGTGCACTGGAATCCCGGTTTCAATTCGATAATCGCTGCGGCTATTTCTCCCAGCCGCTTGTCAGGCAAGCCTATAACGGCTACATCCTTGATCGCGTTATGCCCGCGCAGAAAGTCTTCAACCTGAACCGGGTATATATTTTCTCCCCCGCTGATAATCACGTCTTTCTTGCGGTCCACCAGGTAAATGAAACCGTCATCATCCATCCTGGCCATGTCTCCGGTGAACAACCAGCCTTCCCTCAAGGTAACCGCAGTAGCCTCGGGATCATTGTAGTAGCAGGTCATCAATCCCGGGCCCTTGACGGTCAGTTCCCCGACTTGGCCCTGGCTGGCCTCATTCCCGTTCTCATCGACTATCCTGGCTTCCCAGCTGTACCCGGGTATGCCAATAGCTCCTACTTTATGGATGTTCTCGATCCCCAGGTGTACACAACCGGGACCGATGGACTCACTCAGACCGTAATTCGTGTCATAGAGGTGATCCGGGAAGTATTGTTTCCAGCGCCTGATCAAGCTGGGCGGTACAGGCTGGGCTCCGATATGCATAAGTTTCCACTGGGAGAGATCATAATCTTCAAGCTTCACCGCTCCGCTTTCAATGGCATCCAGGATGTCCTGGGCCCATGGCACCAGCAGCCAGACATTGGTGATCTTTTCTTCCGATACCGTTTTGAGTATCCATTCCGGTCTCACCCCGCGCAACAATACCGCTTTGCTCCCGGTCAAAAGGCTCCCGAACCAGTGCATTTTGGCCCCGGTATGGTAGAGGGGTGGAATGCACAAGAAATTATCCTCCCTGGTCTGGCAGTGATGTTTTTGCTCGGTAAGGGCTGCTGACATCAGGCTCCGGTGGGTATGCAGGATAGCTTTGGGAAATCCGGTAGTGCCTGAGGAAAAATAGATAGCCGCGAAGTCATCGTCAGTCAGCTTGATATCAGGTGCCTCCGACGGACAGTTGGTGGCCAGGCGGTCATAACTCTCGGCGAAACTGGGGCGGTTTTCTCCAGCAAAAAACAAGGTTTTAACATTGGGGATCTGCCCGTAAATGGTTTCGATACGGCCGATGAATTCAGGCCCAAATATCAAGGCAATCGATTCGGACAGATCCAAACAGTATTTGATTTCCTGGGCGGTGTAGCGGAAGTTCAGGGGCACTGCGATGGCCCCGGTCTTCAAGATACCAAAATAGATGGGCAGCCATTCCAGGCAGTTCATCAGCAGGATGGCTACTTTGTCCCCCTTTTTGATACCCCTCTTCAACAGCAGGTTGGCCATACGGTTGGCCTTCTCGTCAAAAACCCTCCAGGTCATATCCCGCCTGTATTCACCAGCGGGATTGTTCTCGATCAGTTCATAGTCCAGCCAGGTAACGCTGTGACTTTCCTGCAGGTCCATATTTATCTCGGTCAGGCATGTCTCCGCACCGAACATGTCCGCATTGCGCACCAAAAGATCCATTATTGGCATCAACGCCATCCTCCCGTTCTGCTCATTCAAATCAGCCCTTATCTGAAGCTGTACTCCTAAAGAAAAATTATAGAATAATAATGGTAGTTAAACAACTATTGATCAATCGAAAAAAGCCATGCCTCCAAT
Source organism: uncultured Syntrophomonas sp. (assembly GCA_964647335.1). GTDB lineage: Bacteria > Bacillota > Syntrophomonadia > Syntrophomonadales > Syntrophomonadaceae > PHAA01. Next base: position 1,803 of record CAZYGL010000002.1, read on the forward strand.
GGCGGACCGTCTGCAATGTCCATCAATCTGCTGGGTTGCACCCCTCCCGTTTGAGCATCTCTGCAGTCTTGGATACTCCGTCTTCGGTTATGAAACCTTCGATCAAGTAGCCGGGCACCAGGTCAAAACCTGGCTCGGTTCCCTTTGCGGCGGGTCCGGCAGTGAATTTGGAGGAATCGGCTGCTATATAGACCGGAACCGGAGGCTCATGCACCTTTGCCGCCTGGGCAAGTTCCAGGCTGGGATACCCGTTCAAGACTGAACCGTCGCTGAAAACCGTGTCTGCTCCCAGCAGGACCATATCTGCTCCTTCCAGGGCTTCCTCAGTCTTTGCGTCATCCACTACCTGGCAGGCTTCTCCGCAGGCCAAGAGATTTTGTGAGGTCCTTTCCCCGTAATCGATGGAGCCCAAGCGCGAGGGACTTATGCGCACCTGCAGCCGTTTTCCCCCGGCACAAGCCTTCTTTATGGCCTCGATCAAGGTCGAACTATAGCTGCAGGTTACTATTATGGCCCCCGGCTTGATAGCCCGGGCGACATTTAGTATGCTCCGGTCCTTGCTGGCGATCAGCTCCTGCTGGAGTTCATCCAGGCAGGCTTCATAATTTCTCTTGAGCATTTCAACCGACAGTCCCCTGGTTGATATTTCGTTCATCTTGTCCTGGAATCTTAGCACTGTATTTTTGATCGCGGCCATTGCGGGGCGGGACTCTGCCAGGGCAGAAGCCACTTCCTGTATCTCCGCCGCCAGATGATCTGCCCCCTCAGCCTGACTTGACCTGACCGCGCTGCGGATGATCTCAAGGGCCAGGGCAGCCATCTGACTGGCCCCGCTTTCACGGTCTGCGGCCAGCGCAGCAATCATCTCCTGCACTGGCTTCATTTAACCTTCTCCCAGGCGGCGTAGAGTCCTGGCACGGTGGGATAGCTTTTGATCTCCTCCGGCTCTACCCATCTGTATTCGAGGTTTTCCCAGTCTAGCCTGATCTTGCGCGTTTCCTCCAGGGCAAATCTGAAGGGATGGATAAACCAGCGCCGGCCCAGGTCAGAATCCTCGATGACCAGCACTTCTCCCTGTTTTACCAGCACCGCATCCTGCTCCGTCAAACCCGCCTCTTCGCCGAGTTCTTCCCAGGCCTGCTCTAAATCAGTATGCTGGGGTTCGATGTATCCGCTTATTCCCGACCACCTCTGCTGGTAGGTACTGACCTGGCTGCTTCTCCTCACGATCAGAATCCTGCCGCTGTTTTCTACAAAACAGGTCACCACATGGCTTTCTTGCATGGTTGATTCCCTCCTTTTCCCATGTCCGTGTTCGCAAACACCTGCGCCGATCCGCCTAAACCTCTTCCGTGGACGCTTTGCCCCTGGCTATGGAGGCAAATATGCCCAGGGCGCATAGCGCCGTAAATATAGTGAACGCTGTCCGCATGGTCAGCAGTAGCAGACCGCGGTCAACCTGGGCCAGAAGTACATCGCCGACATAGGCTGCCAGGATCAAAGTGACAATGGCCATGCTGAAAGCCTGCCCCACCATCCTCATAGTCCCCAGGGCGGAAGAGGCCACCCCATAAAGGCGAGGTTTAACGGATGCCATGACCGCATTGGTGTTGGGCGAAGTGAAAAGGGCAAAGCCAAAACCTATAAGGGCCAGGTTAGCCACTATCGCCGCCACCGGGGTATTAAAGCCCAGGAAAACGAATCCCAGCAATCCCAGGGCAGTGATGCCCATGCCGGTTGAAGCCACCGCCCTGGGTTCGACCCGGTCAGACAGATTGCCGGCCAGGGGTGAAAACACCGCCATCATGATGGGCTGAGCCAGCATGATCATACCTGCCTGCTGTGAACCCATGCCTAATATTGTCTGCAGATATATGGACATTAGGAAACCCAGTGCAAAGGTAGCACTGTAGTTTATCATCGCCGCCAGATTGGAGAAGGCGAAACTTATGTTTTCGACAAACAGGCGCATTTCGATCAGCGGCTGGTCCTGACGTAATTCATAAACAACGAATCCTGCCAGCAGAAGCGCCCCGGCCATGGCAAAGTATCTCGCATTATGGTTATCGGCCAGGGTAGAGATCCCATACATAAAGATCAGCAGGCTGGTTATATAGAGCAGGCTTCCATTCAGGTCAAAACTCTCCCCGGCCGCTTCCTTCCATTCCCCCTTCATATAGAGAGTGGCGAAGACGGTAACGACCAGGCTTAAGGCGGCGATAAAATAGAATATGCTCCTCCAGCCCAGGTAGTGATTCATCCACCCGCCCAGAACCGGTCCCAGGGACAACCCCAGATATGTGCTGGCGATTGACAATCCCAATACTCTACCCCGCCGTTGAGGAGGAAACACCTCGGTCAATATGGCAGTGGAGGTGGAAAAAATCATGGCAGCGGCGATGCCTTGCATGAGACGGAATCCCAGTAGAATATGTATGCTGGGGCTTAAGGCACAGAGCAGGGTGAATAGGGCAAAAAACCCCAGCCCAGCCTGGAATATGGCATGGCGCCCTCGCATGTCCGCCCAGCGACCGAATGGCAGCAAGAAGGCAGCCGAAGCTACCAAATAGCTGGTAACGATCCAACTCAACAATACCGCACTGCTTTGGAATTCCTGTCCAACCGCCGGTAGGGCCAGATTAAGGGCGCTGGCGATAAAAGGCACCAGAAATGCGGAACACATTACGGTAGCCAAGGTGATCCGCTCCTGGGTGCGGTTCATCTCTTCCATCCACGTTCAATCCTTCCCATAAACACCCTGCTATGCTCAATTATACTGCAATTGCGAGGTATATTTCGATTATCAACTCAAGTATAGCCGGATGGGATTGATCAGGGCGGTGGTGCAGGACTATCAGTATGCAGGCGGCTGACCTCAAGAATTTACTTAAGGATCCAGAAATATTAAGATGAGCACAGCGGACTGTGCTCATCCTGATTCCCCTTATGTTATTGCTTTGCGTCCTGTCCGGTTCCTGGCAGCCAGCTCTGGCCCTGGCCTACACCGCGAAGACGTGGTTGCCTATCGAACTGGTAACGGTGCGGGTGCGCACCCATCTGCTGGTGGCAATAGCCGGATTCCAGTAGTATAAGGCACCATTGGTGGGATCCCAGCCGTTCAGGGCTGCGCGTGCAGCCTCATAACTGGCCTCATTGGGCTGCATATAGTATTGGCCGTCATTTACAGCTGTGAAGGCATTGCGCTGGAAGATGACAGCGCGGATATTGCTTCCGAATTGGCCTGACTCGACCCGGTTCAAGACCACTGCTGCCACTGCCACCTGGCCTTCGAATGACTCTCCCCTGGCCTCACCATAGACGGTTCGGGCCAACGACTCCAAATCCTGGCTGGAACATAACAATAAGGCACGGGATCTGCCGCCTCTGGATGGATTGCTGTTGGAGCGGGAATCAGGCGCGGCGGGATCGGAAAGTTCTTCAGGCTCTACCATAACCACAATACCTCCCGGGGTCAACCGGTAACGGGCTTGTATATCCTTGACCGCATTGATGGTCTGGCTGCCTACCACCTGATCGATATTTTCCAGGTATGAATTGAGAGTAGCCACATAAGCAGGTCCTTGCTGCCCACCGGATTCCTCCACCGGCGGGTTTTGGGCCGGGTTCTCTGCCCCCTGGTCAGCGGCTTCTGCAGCCAGTCCGGGGATAACGTTTACGAAAAAAAATACTGTTGCTAGCAGAAGCATGCTTCTAATGAGCTGTCGAATAATATCTCCCTCCTTTAACCTTTGCTGGTGGTCTTTAGCCGGGCTAAAGCCAGCACAAATAGTCACACACACCCGGGAGACTATCCCTCTCAGGATAGAAATGAGGTGGGTTTTATAAGTGTACCCAGATGTGCTCCCGATTTTCAAGTTAAAGAAGATGAGGATATCCTTGGTGAGGATGAAAAATCATGAGCAGGGGTGATCATTCTTCCTCATTCTCCGTTCAGCTCCGGTCATTCACTCTTGACATGGACGAAAGTAACAGTATGTCTCCTGGCTCTTGAGATCTGCCTCGACCCACAACTCTTTTCCAGCATCGCTGACATCCACCACCTGGATGACTTTTTGCCATTTGTCGTAATCCGGCAGATAAGTGGTGAAACTATTGACCGCAGAATCGAAATAGTCACGGTTGAACTCCACCCTCTCCTGACCCGGAAAGAGTGCCACATAGAAAATCCTGGTCTCCACCAGATCTTGAAAGAAGTGGGTTCCAAAGGAGAGTTCCGGCATGAATCCGGTCTCTTCCTGGGCTATTTCCACCAGGACCGAGGCATTACATATCTCTGCGAAAGACACCGGTACTCCCAAGGATGGAGTGCTGCTTCCCCAGCGACCCGGGCCCATGAGGATGAACGGGTGCTTGTCCCGGTCTTTGAACATACGGTTGAGCCGTCCAATCAGCCGGGCCACCTGGTATTTGTCATTTACGGAGAGCAAATAGTAGGGCTCCGGCTTGACCAGGACTATGCGCTCCAATTTCTGGTGCAGATTGCCGCCCATGGCATTACGCCGGGTAAAAAACAGTAACTCGTCCGACTGCTGGTCAAAGGTGAAAGCATTTTCGCTGGCGGTTTTGGCAGTCTGCAGGGGGCGGCACTGGAGCAGGTTGAAACGCAGGTTTTGGCGATTGTCGAAATTCACTGTAAACTCGGTGTCTACGGGGTACGCATAAGCCTTTTCCACAGTCTGCAGCATGGTCCTTACCAGACCTGGAAATTCCCCTTTAAGCAATTCCTCAAAATTCAGGCTCCAGGCCTCCGGCACAGTCCTTCCCATTTGCCGCAAGCGGTTCATGGTCTCATAATCGGGCATGGCCACCTTGGACCACCAGGGCATTTCGTTCCGGTGTTGGGCCAGGATAGAAAGATCCACGGTAGCCCAATCGTTCTGTTTTACGTCCAAAACATCTACCCGGTGCTGAGAGAAACGGCTCACATCCTCGGGATGGTTGTCCGGGCGCAGGGAAGGCAGGTCCAGGGCGATCACCCGGGGATAGTCGTCATCTACCCTATCCACCGCCCGTGTGCCCAAGCCTAAGACCAGGCGGACCATGCCCGCCTGGGGATCCATATCTTCATGCCAGGTATAGGGATTGTGGGACATGGCTACTCCGGCCAGGTCTGGGAAGAAATAATGGGAACGCAGAGACCCGGACACCCTCTGAACCAGCAAAGCCATCTGTTCATCGCTGTCAGCCAGGCCTCGCTGCAGTCTGTAAGCCAGGGCGTCCTCGTTCATCGTACTCGCGAAAATTTTCTTTACGGCATTTTCGAAATTGATGAAACGGTCCTGTGGGTTGCCCTGATTTACACAGAATACACTCTCGTATTTGCCGGCGAAAGCATTACCGAAACCGTCTTCCAGCAGGCTGCTGGAGCGGACAATGATTGGTGACTGACCGAAATAATCGAGCATTTGCGCAAATTGGTCGCCCACTACTTCAGGCATCGAACCGCCCAGTATTTTTTCCCGCAAAGGCTCGGCCAGGGTGAAATAATGCTCCGGCAGTTTTTGCTGCTGGCGCAGTTCCCAGCATTGATTTTCCACCAGATAGGTGTAGAAAACATCAGAACCGATATAGAAAGAATCATGGGGTTCCATGTGTCCTGACCAATCGGTTTTGAGGTCCGATTCCAGTATCTTCCTGGCCAGCACCATTCCCACCGCTTTGCCCCCTATAAAACCGGATCCTACCAGCCGGCTGCGTATCTCCAGCAGATCTTGGAGGGATACATACCGCCTAGCCAGGGCCAGCATCCGTTCATCACGGCCCAGGATCATCCTGCACAATTTGTCGACCATGGCCGCTTCCCGCAGGGCATATTCGGGCCAGGGGCTCCTGTCCTCCAGCAATTCCTGGGCACTCAGAAAAATGCGGTCCCAGTTGTCGATTTTCCGTTCTACGTTCCCTGGGCCCCGCTGCTGAAACCGTGAAAATATTTCGGCAGTTTCCGTGCTGCTGGTGATTGGAACAAAATCATCTCCCTGGCGGACATGGGGCAAAAACATGGTTGGGGTATAACGGTTCCATACTTTAAGCGGGTGAACGTATATTTGCTCCTCGATCCTGAAGAGATCCAAGAGCAACTGGGTTGTTTCTCTGATCCGGGCGATGGTTGCATAGGTATTGCGGTTTTTGATCAAGGCAAAGTAGGCTATTGTGTCCAGCTTGAAGAGATAGGGACAGGTTACCCTGAAAAAATTGCCTATCATCAGGTCGGTCACCCAGGCAGAGAGAAGGTCGGATAGGCTGTCAAAAACATAACATACCCCCTCACCCTCGTCGGTGGCTATGGTATGGACCTGACTGGAAAAGGACTCAAAGCCCTGGCTGGCATCCAGGATATATTCCTTGATCCTCGGATGAGGGGCTAGAATGGGTGTGTGCTGCCCGAAACGAAGATACACGATGGTCAGGTTTTGTTCCAGGGCTTGCCTGACGAAGGGCTCTGTTATTTTTCGATATTCTTCGATGTCTTCGACCTGCCAGACAACATTATCTCCCCAACGCAGTCCGTCCAAAATTGCGTCTAAACCTGAGATCCCGGTTGAAGCCCGTTCAAATCCACGCATAATCCTGCGCCCCTTTCTCTGCTTCCTGAAAACAAAAGAGCAAAGTGAATAAAAACCCCGCTTAAGGGTTCGGAACCACTTTGCTCCGTCATACCAAACTTATGCTCCTGTTTTCATGATATACTTTTGACCCGGAAATACAACCAGGTCCAGGCAAGTATACTAAATACCTGCCTGGACCCTTATTGGCAAAACTTTGCCCAATCCATCCTAATTATGCGGTGATAGTGCTCATATCCCCATAGCTGTAAGCGTCTTCTCCATGCTGGGTAATGTCCAAACCAGTTTCCTCCTCCTCATCCGACACCCTCAGGGGCGCGAACAGGCTCAGGACCTTGAGGATAATAAACGTGGCTGTGGCGGCGAACGCCAGGGTGGCCACGACTGCAATCAGCTGTACCAAAAGCTGATGGGGATTGCCGAACAACAGTCCGTCGAATCCAGCTGGATTAACGGCGGTGGAAGCGAATACACCGGTCGCCAGGGCTCCGAAAATTCCTCCAATACCATGGATGCCAAATGCATCCAGCGAATCATCATATCTTAACTTGGATTTCAACTTGCTAACCGCGAAATAGCATAAGGGGCCCACAATGATTCCCATGGCAATTGAACTCAGGGGACTGACGAATCCTGCTGCCGGGGTAATGGCAACCAATCCAGCTACCAAACCCGAGGCTGCTCCCAATGCGGTAGGCTTTCCGTGGTGCAGCCATTCGGCTCCCACCCAGCTGATGGCCCCTACTGCGGCACAGGTGTTGGTGACCAGAAATGCGGTCCCAGCCAATCCATTGGCAGCCAGGGCGCTGCCGGCATTGAATCCGAACCAGCCGAACCACAGCAGCCCGGCTCCCAGCATCGTCAAGGGCAGATTATGCGGGACCATTGGTTCAGCGCCTGCTTCATGCCTGCGGCCCAGGACTATGCAGGCAATAAGTCCAGAAATTCCGGAACTGATATGGACCACTGTACCACCGGCAAAATCCAGTGCTCCCAGGTTGCGCAGCCAACCATCCACACCCCACACCCAATGCGCCAGGGGATCGTAGACCAGGGTAGTCCATAATAAGACGAAAGCTACAAATGCTCCAAATCTCATGCGCTCGGCGAAGGCTCCCGAGATCAGGGCTACTGTTATAATGGCGAACATCAGCTGGAAAAGAACAAAGGCTTGGTGGGGAATGGTGGCCGCATATGCGGCATTGGGATCCCCGGTTACTCCAATCATGCCCAGCCAGTCAAGTCCTCCGACCAGATGGTTGATGTCGGTGCCAAATCCCAGGGTGTAGCCAATCAATACCCATTGTACCGACACCAGGGCCATAGCGGCAAAACTCTGCATCATCGTGGAGAGGACGTTCTTTCTGCGCACCATGCCTCCGTAGAAAAGAGCCAGACCTGGCGTCATGATAAACACCAGAGCGGTGCAGATCATTATAAACGCAGTGTCCCCGGTATCGATTACAGGCGTTTCGGCTGCAGCCGCTATGCCCGGCATCCCCAATAAAGCAACTAAAAGCGTACTGACAGATATTAGCAGTTTGGTGCTGGTCTTCATTTCAATCCCCCATTTCTAAAATAGTCCGGGCGTAAAATTATGGTCCCGGCTGGCCACGCACCGGATGCGGCGGGAGTAAGGTCAAGACCTCCTTATAATCCTCCCCCCAAAATAAAAGGCACTCACGCTCAGGTCTTGTGCCTGATCATAAGCGCCATTGCTTACTGTTTTAGTGCCTGCCGGTTAAAACCGACTCTATAGGGCAGCTCCTCCCTCTTCGCGGGTGCTGATGCGAATGATTCTCTCCACCGGATAGACGAATATTTTTCCGTCACCTTTTTTGCCGGTCTTGCATATCTTCAGGATGGTGGAAATAATATTCTCAACTGATTCATCCTGGGAAACGATCTCCATTTTGACCTTGGGGAACAGATCGATGGAATGTTCCTGCCCCCGGTAGTATTGCTTTTCAGCCCCCTGCAACCCACGTCCCTTGACATCATAGACCGTCATTCCCCGGATGCCTATTGCATCGAGGGCGGCTTTAACCTCTTCCAGTTTGGTGGGTCTGATTACCGCTTCGATTTTCTTCATGTTTCTCCCCTCCCCATTACGATTTAGAGCACCGACCCAAACGCAAAAAGAAAGGAGTTCATGCCTTGCATGCGCTGTGCAAGCATAAACTCCTTCGTTTGTGTTCCCATGTATGGTTCGGTGTTTAAAGTATAGACCCTGTGCGGTGAATAGTAAATAGCCTGCGGGCAAACATACTGTATACCGGCCCAGCCTCCTATTTCTGGTTTGAAAGCGGATTGTCGGATACCCAGGGGAATCCCATACCTATATACTCCTGCAAGGAGAAAACCGGAGCGGTATCCCGGTGCTGGCGCTCCCGCATCACCTCCAGCAAGACCTGGAAGGTGTCCAAAGAAGTGAGGACTGGAATATTCATTTCCACTGCTACCCGCCGGATCTGAAATCCGTCACTGAAGGGAGAGCGGCCGTTGTTAAGGGTGTTGACTATGCAATCGACCTGGCCTGCGTGAAGAAGATCAATGATATTGGGCGAGCCTTCGGCAATCTTTTTCACCGTCTCCACGGGGATGCCTGCTTTCTCCAGAGCCCGGGCCGTGCCTTCGGTGGCTACCAGTCTGAAGCCCAGGCGGCTGAATCCCTGCAGCACCGGAATGGCTTCATCTTTGTCGCGGTCTGCGATGGTGGCAACTATCGTGCCCTGGCGGGGGATTTTTATTCCCGCCGCCAGCATCGCTTTATAGAGGGCCAGGTGCAATGATTTATCGATCCCCAGGACCTCGCCGGTAGACTTCATCTCCGGCCCCAGGGTTATGTCCACCTGTTCCAGTTTGCCAAAGGAGAATACCGGTGCCTTCACCGCATAAAATATGGGCCGGGGCAAAAGACCGCCCTTATAGCCCTGTTCTTTGAGCGATTGCCCCAGGGAAGCCAGGGTCGCCATCTTCACCAGGGGCAAGCCGGTTATCTTGCTGATGAAGGGCACGGTGCGGCTGGAACGGGGATTGACCTCTATCACGTACAGTTCATTGTCGTACTCCACGAATTGTATGTTGATGATCCCCTTGACCTTAAGGGCCAAAGCCAGCCGGGTCGTATAGTCTACCACTTTGGCTGCGATCCTGGCTTTCAGGTTGTGGGCCGGAAAAACCGCCATACTGTCACCGGAATGGATCCCGGCTCTTTCCACATGCTGCATGATGCCTGGGATCAATACTTCCTGGCCGTCGGCTACTGCATCCACTTCTAATTCCTGGCCAAGCAAATATTTGTCCACCAGCACTGGATGATCCTGGTGCACTTTCACTGCTGCCGCCATATATTGCTGCATTTCCAGCTGGTTTTCAACAATTTCCATGGCCCGCCCGCCAAGGACATAGGAGGGCCGCACCAGCACCGGATAGCCTATTGATTCAGCGGTTTCGACCGCTTCAGCCACCGAGTATACACACCGGCCGGGAGCCCGGGGTATGTTAAGCTCCTGCAGCAAGGTGTCAAACCGGTCCCGGTCCTCGGTGCGGTCGATGCTGTCTTCACTGGTGCCCAGGATTCTGACCCCCGCCCGGTTAAGGGAAGAAGCCAGGTTGATGGCATTTTGCCCGCCAAACTGGACCATTACCCCCTGGGGCTGTTCCTGTTCGATTATATTCATGACATCTTCAAAAACCAGGGGCTCGAAATAAAGCCGATCCGAGGTGTCGAAGTCGGTGCTCACCGTCTCGGGATTGTTGTTGACTATAATAGCCTGGCAACCGGCTTCCTGCAGAGCCCAGACACAGTGCACTGAGCAATAATCGAATTCTACACCCTGTCCGATGCGGATGGGTCCCGAGCCTATTACCAGCACCCGGGGGGATTCGGTATTGGTTACAGCCTCATTTTCGGTTTCATAACAGGAGTAGAAATAAGGGCTCTCTGCGTCGAATTCTGCTGCACAGGTGTCAACCATCTTGTAGACCGGGCGCACGCCCTGGTCCTGGCGCATACGCCGGATGTGCATTTCGTTCAGCCCCCGATCTTCCTGGAGTTGAGCTATATGAGCATCGCCAAATCCCAACAGTTTAGCTTGATACAATAAATCCCTGGTCAGGGTAACTCCTTGCAGGCGCTGTGAAAAGTCCGCGATGTTCTTGATTTTTTGCAGGAAGAAACGGTTAATGCCGGTCATGGCTTGGATCTCCTCAATGGTCATACCCCGGCGCATAACTTCAGCGAGGATAAAGATCCTTTCATCGTCTGCCAGGCGCAGCCTGACCTGGAGTTCGTCCAGGCTTAAGCGGGCCAGCTCCGGTTGGCTGAGGCCGTTTATGCCCAGGTCCAGACTGCGGATAGATTTCATCAAAGCCCCTTCGAAGGTCCGGTCGATGGCCATGACTTCACCGGTAGCTTTCATCTGGGTACCCAGTTTCCGCGATCCCAAGGCGAACTTGTCGAAAGGCCAGCGGGGTATTTTAAGGACAAAATAATCTATCGCCGGCTCGAAGCAGGCTTGAGTTTTGCCGGTGACCGTATTGGGTATCTCATCCAGGGTGTAACCGATGGCAATCTTGGTGGCTGCCCTGGCAATGGGATACCCGGTGGCTTTCGAAGCCAGGGCACTGGAACGGCTCACCCGGGGGTTAACTTCGATCACGTAATACTGTTGGCTCTGCGGGTGCAAAGCAAATTGAATATTGCAGCCGCCTTCAATCTTGAGAGTACGGATTATGTGCAATGATGCATCTCTTAGCATCTGCATCTCCTGGTCGGTCAAGGTCTGGGCGGGAGCCACTACGATGCTGTCACCGGTATGGATCCCGACCGGATCAAAGTTTTCCATGCTGCAGACGATGATGCAATTATTATGGCTGTCCCGCATCACTTCGAACTCGATCTCTTTGTAACCTGCCACACTGCGTTCCAGCAGGACCTGCCCGATAGGACTGGCCTTAAGACCGCGGGTGACAATGGCGGTCAGGTCTTTTTCAGAGTCCGCCTGGCCCCCGCCGCTGCCGCCCAGGGTGTAGGCCGGCCTTACGATCAAGGGGTAGCCCAGTTGCCCCGCAAATTCCAGGGCTGCCTCCAATGTGGTGACAATCGCACTCTCCGGTATCGGCTGGCCTATCTCTTCCATGGTGGTCTTGAATAGTTCCCGGTCTTCGGCCCGGGCAATGGCCTCAACCGGCGTCCCCAAAAGAGGCACCCCGTACTTGGCCAGAATGCCCTGCCGGTGCAGGGCCAGGGCCAGATTAAGTCCTACCTGCCCTCCCATGGTAGCTATTATCCCATCCGGTTTCTCCCTCTGTAGTATCTGTTCGGCGGTTTCCAGGGTGATAGGCTCGATATAGACCCGGTCAGCCATGTTGGTGTCGGTCATGATGGTAGCTGGATTGCTGTTCAGCAGGGCGACTTCTATCCCTTCTTCCCGCAGGGCCTGGCAGGCTTGGGTCCCCGCATAATCGAATTCAGCGGCCTGGCCTATTATTATGGGTCCTGAGCCTATAACCAGGACTTTTTTGAGGTTTTCCTTGAGGGGCATATAATTTCACTCCTTAACTGCTGGTCCCGGGCCGGCCGGAAATAGATCAATCCTAAGCTCGTTCTGCTATCATCTTCATGAAGTCATCAAAAAGGTACGCTGAGTCCCGGGGACCGGGAGTTGCTTCCGGATGAAACTGAACTGACATGATGGGAAGTTGCTTGTGCATCATCCCTTCCACGGTACCGTCGTTAAGGTTGATGAAACTGATCTCCACATCATCTTCCGATAACGACTCGGGTGCTACCGCGTAACCATGGTTCTGGGAACTTATCAGGCACAGACCGGTGCGCAGGTCTTTTACGGTATGATTGCCGCCCCGGTGCCCGAACTTGAGTTTATAGGTCCGCCCTCCCAGGGCCAGCGCCAACAACTGGTGTCCCAGGCAAATACCAAAGATGGGGATGCGCCCCAGCATTTTTTTGATTTCCTCAACAGCCGTCCGGCAAGCGGCCGGATCCCCGGGTCCATTGGAAAGCACCAGCCCCTGAGGTCGCTCTGCCATAACCTCCTCTGCTGAACTGCCTGCGGGCATGACCACCACCTGACATCCTCTGTCAGCCAGGGAATTGATGATGTTCTGCTTGACCCCGAAATCCAAGAGGACGATTTTGAGCGGACCATTTCCAAATAGCGCTCTATTTTTGCGGGTAACCGACTGGACGAGGTCAGTCTCAAGCCAGGACTGGCCACGGCTGGCTGCCAGGACAGCGCTTTCCCTGTCGGTGATCTCAGAAGTCAAGAACGCACCCATGGTCCCATATTGGCGCAAGACGCGGGTAACAGCCCTGGTATCCACTCCTGTCAGGCAAGGTATCTGATACCTAGCCAGGAATTCAACTATCTTCCAACGGGACTGGTAATGGTCTGGACTTTCGGCCAGTTCTTTTACCACCAGGCCGCGCACCGCAGGGTGCTCAGACTCAAAACCATAATCCCCGCAGCCATAATTGCCGATGCTGGGGTAGGTGAAGGTCAGGATTTGTCCTGCATATGAAGGATCGGTTATGATTTCCTGATAACCGTTCATGCTGGTATTGAAGACCGCCTCGCCGTAAACGGTTGCCGGCGCTCCCGCGAATTCCCCGGAGAAAATCGCCCCATTTTCCAGAACCAGATAACCTTTAGCCATGTTTTTCTCTCCCTCGTTGATGTTGTCATCTGCACTTGTTAGCTGAACGAAGCCTGCAATAACGCAGGCAGCTTTGCTATTTGATCAGGCTCCTGCCGGTAAGATATTTGTCGACTTCCCGGGCAGCCAGTTTGCCCTCTTGGATGGCCCAGACCACCAGGCTCTGCCCTCTGCGCATATCACCAGCCACAAAGACTTTGTCACGGCTGGTTTCAAATGAACCGTACCCGGCCCTGACATTGGTTTTTTCGTCCCGGCTGAGCTGCAAGGCATCCGGGAGTGTATCTTCCGGGCCAACGAATCCCAGGGCCAGTAGCACCAGGTCAGCTGGCCATTCTTTTTCTCTGCCAGATACGTCCCTTGGTTCCAGGATCCCAGCTTGGTTCTTGAACCAGTTCACCTGGACCGTGTGGACCGCTTGGACTTCACCCCGCGCATTCCCTGCGATCCTCCTGGTAGCTAGGAGATACTGTCTGGGATCTCGGCCCTGGACATTGATGGCTTCAGCTTGACCATAGTCGACTTTTAACTTGCGCGGCCACTCCGGCCAGGGATTAGTGGTTTTGATGCGGCGGTCCGGCAACGGAGGCATGATCTCGAATTGACGCACACTCCGGCAGCCCTGGCGGATGGCCGTTGCCACACAATCTGTACCGGTATCTCCTCCACCTATTACTATAACGTCCTTGTCCCTGGCATCTATCTGCCCGCTGTCATTGGTATCCGGGGCCAAGAGGCTCCGGGTAATACCAGTCAAGTAGTCCAGGGCCTGGTAGACTCCCTTCAGTTCCCGCCCCTCTATGTTTAGCTCGCGGGCTTTGCCGGCTCCTGCGCACAGGACCACAGCATCGTATTCTTCCAGCAGCTCATGGGCAGGAAAATCTTTCCCCACTTCAGTATTGAGCAGGAACTTGATACCGGAGGTCTCCATGATCTCTACCCGGCGGGCAATTATCGACTTGTCCAGCTTCATGGCGGGGATCCCATACATTAGAAGTCCGCCGGGACGGTCTTCACGTTCCATGACGGTCACATCATGGCCCACGAAATTTAGATAGTGGGCGGCTGAAAGCCCGGCCGGACCGGATCCCACTACCGCTACCCGGTACCCACTGGAGCGGCCGTGGCTGGGTCTTACCCAGCCTTCAGCAAAGGCCTTTTCAATAATGGCATATTCTATGCTGTTTATTGCCACCGGATCCAGAATATATCCCACCGTGCATGCCCCTTCGCAGGGTGCCGGGCACACCCGGGCTGTGAATTCCGGAAATGGATTGGTGCGTATAAGGCGCCGGTAGGCTTCTTCCCATTGCCCCCGGTAAACCAGTTCATTCCATTCAGGTATGAGGTTGTGCAGTGGACACCCTGACGCCATGCCATTAAGCAATATTCCCCCCTGGCAAAAGGGTACTCCGCAGCTCATGCAGCGCGCCCCCTGGATGGACACGGTTGCCAAATCCTGGGGTATCCTGATTTCTTCCCAGTCTCTGATCCTCTCGAAAGCAGGGCGGTAATCTGGTTCCACCCTTCCATATTCCAAAAATCCCGTCGCCTTGCCCATGGTCTATTCCACCTCGATTCCGTTTGTAAGGCCACCGGTTTCTGCCAGGTCCTTTAACGGCCACAGCACTTGTTTCCTGCCCGCTGCTTTGGAACGAGACATCTCCTCCAAAACACGTTTGTATATGATAGGAATAACTTTGGTGAACCTGGTGACAGTACTGTCCCAGTCCTCAAGCAGCTTTTTGCCCAGAGGGCTGCCAGTGTACTCCACATGTTTGCGGATCATGACCTCGATTTCGCCTATTTCAGCTGTCAAGACCAGCGGCTCCAAGAGTACCATGGACTGATTGCAGTGACTGGTTTCGAAATCAAGCACATAGGCTATCCCCCCTGACATCCCGGCAGCAAAATTTCGCCCGGTTTTTCCCAGGATGACCGCTTTCCCCCCGGTCATATATTCGCAGCCGTGATCGCCTACCCCCTCAACCACTGTGTTTGCCCCGCTGTTCCTGACACAAAACCTTTCCCCGGCGACGCCATTTATATAGGCTTGCCCGGAAGTAGCCCCGTAAAAAGCCACGTTCCCGATGATGATGTTTTCTTCCGGGACCAGGTCAGCGCTGCGGGGAGGATAGACGATTATCTTGCTGCCCGAAAGGCCTTTACCGATATAGTCATTAGCATCCCCCTCTAACTCCAATGTCATGCCCGGAGGGGTGAAAGCCCCAAAGCTTTGCCCGGCTGAACCGACAAATGTCAGTTTGATAGTATCCTCAGGCAGTCCCGCTTCCCCGTACCTCCTGGTGATTTCACTGCCGGTGAGGGTCCCTACCACCCGGTCCACATTATTGATTTTCAGTTTGGCCCGGATTGATTTCCTGGTTTCAATGGCCGGCTGGCACATGCGCAGCAATTTACGGGCATCCAGTGAGTTCTCCACCAAATGCTTTTGCTCACGTTTCTTATAGCGTCCCACTTCCGGACCGGCATAAGGTTGATACAAGATCTGAGACAGATCGAGTTTCGCTGCCTTCCAATTTTTCGTGTCCTTATTTTTTAGCTTGTCGGTGCGTCCCACCATCTCCTGCACCTTCCTGAAGCCCAGGCGGGCCATTATTTCCCGCATTTCCTGGGCTACAAAACGCATGAAGTTCTCCACATGTTCAGGCTGGCCGGAAAAGTATTTTCTTAGGTTTTCATCCTGGGTAGCAATTCCCACCGGGCAGGTGTTGAGGTTGCACACCCTCATCATTACACAGCCCAGGGAAATAAGGGGCGCAGTCGCGAAACCAAATTCCTCTGCCCCCAACATGGCTGCTATAACCACATCCCGGCCGGTCATCAGCTTGCCATCGGTCTCGAGTGTTACCCGGTCCCGCAGGCGGTTCAATACCAGGGTCTGGTGGGTCTCAGCCAGGCCCAATTCCCATGGAAGGCCCGCGTTCCTGATGCTGGTGCGGGGCGATGCACCAGTGCCTCCATCGTAGCCGCTGATCAGGATGACATCGGCTTTGCCTTTGGCCACTCCAGCCGCAACAGTGCCCACACCTACTTCTGACACCAGTTTGACGCTGATCCGGGCATCCCGATTGGCGTTCTTCAAATCATGGATCAGTTCGGCCAAATCCTCAATGGAATAGATGTCATGGTGTGGAGGCGGAGATATGAGATCGACCCCGGGGGTCGAATACCTCACCCTGGCAATAGCCGGAAAAACCTTCCCCCCGGGAAGCTGCCCGCCCTCTCCAGGTTTGGCCCCTTGGGCCATTTTGATCTGGATTTCCGAGGCATTGACCAGGTAATTACTGGTAACACCGAATCTCCCTGACGCTACCTGTTTGATAGCGCTGCATTTTGAATCGCCGTTTTTCTCTCTGCAGTACCGGGCAGGATCCTCCCCGCCCTCACCGCAGTTGCTTTTTCCACCCAGGCGGTTCATAGCGATGGCCAGGCATTCATGGGCCTCCTGGCTGATCGAGCCGAAGGACATGGCTCCGGTTTTGAAACGTTTGACGATACTGTCCACAGATTCCACTTCCTCAATAGGGATGGAATCGCTGACCGCACAATTGAAATCCAGCATATTTCTCAGGGTGTAGATCTTCTCCTCGCCTATCTTACGGGAGAAGTCGCGGAAGAGCTCAAATTTGCCTTCCCGGCAGGCCCTCTGCAAGAGATAAATCGTCTCGGGATTGTAGAGGTGTATTTCCCCACTGTCCAAGCAGTGGAAGTACCCCCCCACTTCCAGGGTATCCCGGCCGGGATCGTTTTGGTTGAATGCGCTTTCATGGCGCAGCTGGCTCTCCCGGGCGATTTCCTCCAACCCTATGCCCTCCAACCGGGAGGGGGTCATGGTAAAATATTTATCCACCAATTCCTGTTTGAGCCCAACGGCTTCGAAAATCTGGGCACCATAATAGCTGCGCATGGTGGATATGCCCATTTTGGTGATCACCTTGAGCATTCCTTTTACCGAGGCTTTGATATAATTTGCCTGCGCCTCCTCGTAAGTCAGCCCTTCCAGCCGGCCTTGCCGGTAGAGTTGTTTTAGGGTGGCAAAAACCAGGTAAGGATTTATGCCTGTCACCCCGTAGCCAACCAGGGTACAGAAGTGATGTACTTCCCTGGGTTCACCGGATTCCAGCACCAGCCCCACATTGGTCCTTATCTCCTTCCGGGTCAGGTGGTGATGCAGCCCGGAAGCTGCTAGCAAAGCCGGAAGGG
Source organism: uncultured Syntrophomonas sp. (assembly GCA_964647335.1). Taxonomy (GTDB): domain Bacteria; phylum Bacillota; class Syntrophomonadia; order Syntrophomonadales; family Syntrophomonadaceae; genus PHAA01. The sequence continues at coordinate 19,295 of CAZYGL010000002.1, forward strand.
GGGCCATTGTCTCGTCCAAACCACGGTCGGATAAAATAATGATATTGGCTCCCTCAGCTATCGCCTGGTCAGCCTCCCGGAATATCCGGTCCAACGTCCGGCTCATCGACCTGTGTCCCTCCGCTGCCTTATACAGGATAGAGATGGTCGCGGTTTTAAATCTTTTGTCTTCCAGATTCCTGATCTGGCGAAGTTGTTCATCAGTCAGAAGCGGATGCTCCAGCATTATACAGGCTGAATCACCGCGGGATGGATCCAGGAGATTCCCGGTATTGCCCAGGGGCAGACTGATGGAAGTGACTATTTCTTCCCTAATCCCGTCAATAGGAGGATTGGTGACCTGAGCAAACAACTGCTTGAAATATAGGTACAGCATCTGGGGCTCTTCCGACAACACAGCCAGGGGCGAGTCCATGCCCATAGAACCTATAGGATCAGTACCGTTGACAGCCATAGGCTGAATGGTCATCTGGATATCTTCAAAGGTATAACCGAAGGCCTTCTGCTGCTGGAGCAGATCAGTTGGTTCAGCCTCAGTCCCGCTCCCCGCAGCCGGGGTGGTTTCGCTCAGATCCACGATATGCTGCCGGGTCCATTCCTGGTAGGGATGCAGGCTGGCGACACTATGCTTGATCTCCTGGTCGGAAACGATCCGCTGGGACAAGGTATCTATCAGGAGCATCTTCCCCGGCTCCAGGCGGCCTTTATAGCTTACGTTGGCAGGCTTGATATCGATAACCCCAACCTCGGAAGCCAATACTACCAGGTCATCTTTGGTCACATAATATCTAGCCGGTCTGAGCCCGTTTCTATCCAACACTGCACCGATCAATTCACCGTCGGAAAAACCTATCGCTGCGGGTCCGTCCCATGGCTCCATAATGAAGTTGTTGAAATGGTAGAATTCCTTGCGTTCCTGGGACATGGTTTCATTGAATTCCCAGGGTTCTGGAATCATCATCATGATCCCATGCGGCAGCGAACGGCCAGTCAGGTGCAGGAATTCCAAGCAGTTATCAAACATGGCCGAGTCGCTGCCCGTATCGTCGATTATGGGATAAACCTGGCTTATATCCTGGAAGAGCGGTGAATCGATGACCTTCTGGCGTGCCTTCATCCAATTGGCATTGCCGCGGATGGTGTTTATCTCCCCGTTGTGGACTATATAACGATTGGGATGTGCTCTCTCCCAACTGGGAAAAGTATTGGTGCTGAACCTGGAATGGACCATGGCCAGGGCTGAATCGAAATCGAGGTCCGACAGATCCAGGTAAAAACTCCTGAGTTGCTGGGCCGTCAACATGCCTTTGTAGACTATCGTTTTCGATGAGAGGCTGGACACATAGAAAGTGCCGCCTTTTTCTTCGCACATGGGGACGATGACTTTTTCAGCCCGCTTGCGGATGGTATAGAGCTTTCTTTCAAATTCAAGCCCCTTTGCCAATGCTTCATCCCGGGCAATAAAAACCTGGATGAAGCGTGGCATGACTGACTTGGCTCCCTCGCCGATGGTGGTCCGGTCAATGGGTACCTCCCGCCAACCCAGGATCTTCTGCCCTTCCTCATGGACTATCCGCTCAAATGCATCCATCTGTTCTTTTCTGCAATCATCATACCGATGGGCAAATATCATTCCCAGCCCGTAATCGCCTGGGTCCGGCAAGTCAAATCCCAACACCCTGCATTCACGCTGGAAAAAAGCATGAGGAATCTGGAGCATTATGCCTGCCCCATCGCCGGTGTTTTCGTCTGCTCCGCTGGCACCGCGGTGGCTCAAATTCTCCAATACGGTCAAAGCTTGTTCGATTATGTCATGGGATTTCAAGCCCTTGATATTGACCACGAAGCCCATACCGCATGCATCGTGTTCCAAAGCCGGGTCATAAAGACCTTGCTTGTCTGGCAAACTGTTTATTCGCATATCACTCACCCTCGTTGGTCAGTATATCGACATCCATGGAACGGGTCCTCAGCACCGCATCGGCGCCGAGGACCCCACGCCCCTAAAACCTTGAGTAAAATGAAGGGGATGCATCAAAAGTATGTTTGGATTTGGTTGTGAGAGCATCCCTGAAAGCTGCAAGGCTAAAGGGGCATGGGCTCGGCAACTGCAAGACTTAGAATTTGGTCAGGTAGTTCTTGACTTCCCAATCAGTGACCTGGATATTATATTCTTCCCATTCTTCCAGCTTGCCCTGGCGGAATTTATCATAGATGTGGCTTCCCAGGGCGCCTTTGATAAGTTCGTCTTTATCCAATTCATACAGGGCTTCCAACAGGTTGCCAGGCAGGCTGCCAATGCCCAGCGCTACTCTCTCTTCTTCATCCATCCGGTAGATATTCCGGTCGACAGCTGCCGGTGGTTCGGTCTGGTTCTTGATCCCATCCAGTCCGGCGGTCAGCATTACGGCCAAAGCCAGATAGGGATTGCAGGTGGGATCTGGATTTCTAACTTCCAGGCGGGTGCTTGCACCCCGTTTGGCGGGCACCCTTACCAGACAGCTGCGGTTGGCTCCCGACCAGGCTATATTGACCGGAGCCTCATAACCAGGCACCAACCTCTTGTAGGAATTGACGGTAGGGTTGGTTATAGCGGCAAAAGATCGGGCGTGTTTCAGGATTCCGCCCATATAATTCCGGGCGGTGTCACTGAGCTGATCGGCACCATCCGGATCATAAAAAGCATTCTGGCCATCCTTGAACAGCGACTGGTGGGTATGCATACCGGAACCATTGATCCCAAATATCGGCTTGGGCATGAAAGAGGCATGTAGGCCGTGGCGCTGCGCGATCGACCTGACCACCAGCTTGAAGGTCATGATCGCATCAGCTACATGCAGGGCATCCCCGTATTTGAAATCGATCTCGTGCTGGCCGGGTGCCACTTCATGATGGGAGGCCTCAATCTCAAAGCCCATCTCTTCCAAGGTGGTGTCCATATCCCGGCGGGCATTCTCACCCAGGTCGATCGGGGCCAAGTCGAAGTAACCGGCATCGTCCTGGGTCTCGGTAGTGGCATGACCTTTTTCATCCGACAGGAACAGGAAGAATTCCGCCTCCGGTCCCACATTCATGGTATAACCGAGATCCTGGGCTTCTTTCAAGACCCGCTTCAGATTATTGCGCGGGCATCCCATAAAGGGTGTGCCATCCGGCAGGTAGACATCGCAAATCAGCCGGGCTACCTTGCCGTTGGCGGAGCGCCAGGGGAAGATCACGAATGTTTCCAGGTCCGGAACCAGGTACATATCTGACTCTGATATGTCAGCAAATCCATTGATAGATGAGCCATCGAACATGATCTCCCCGTCCAGAGCCTTCTCGGCCTGGCTGATAGGTACAGCCATATTCTTCATCACTCCTGCAATATCCGTAAACTGCAGCCTTAAAAATCTTACATCGTTTTCTTTGATCTTGTTGATGATCTCCGCTTTTTTGTCCTTGTTCATATCTATTCTCCTCTCTAGATCCTTTACTCTTTGAAGGCTATTATGATAGCCCGGGCCAGCTCTTTCATGGACATGCCCTTGTTCATGCTCTCCTTTTGCATGGTTCGGTAGGCTTCCGCCTCGTCGATACCCAATTGTTTCATCAAAATACCTTTGGCCTTTTCCACTTGCTTGCGGGTTTCCAGGCTGTCTTTCAGGGCCGAAATCTCCCGTCTGACCGATGTGAGGCGGTGCTGGTACATGAGCAGTACCTCGATTACCGACAGCAGGGTTTCTTCAGCGTACGGTGCCTGTACCTGGGCTACATCCTCTGGAATCCTGGGATTGCCGTGGGTGATGATCAAGACACTGCTCATGTCATCACCCTGGATGATCCCTGCGATTTCGGCTATGCTGCCACCCTCCAGGTTGGAATCCATTACTACCAGATCAGGATACATGGTCCGTGCCTTGCGGAGCAATTCGGGGGCATTGCTGGCTTCTCCTCCCACCAGGTAGCCCGATCTTGTCAGCAAGTCTTTCAGTCTGCGTCTGCTGCTGTCCTTGCCATCCCCGACTATGATAGTTGCGCCCGTCACATCCTCATCACCTGCCTCAAAATAAAATGCCCACGGTTAGGCTGGAAATAACAGCTGACCATGGACATCATCGTCCGTTTTTTATGCGCTTTTACAGCTATATTATATTAAGGTGGCTAAATTATAGCAAGCGCC
>CAZYGL010000003.1:0-2914 GCA_964647335.1 uncultured Syntrophomonas sp.
TGCAGTGCGATAGAAAGCTGCTCTTCCACCGTGTCTACACCCTCCAGATCCGGCAGGAGCAATCCCCGGCGGGAACCGGAGCTCACAATCACCCCGTATTTCTTGGGATCAAGTTCTTCCCGGGAACAGTCCTGTGGCGGCGACAGGATATCCACTGAATAGACCAGGGAGTCAAGTTCAGCCGCTTCAACCGCCGGAAACCGCGGGTCGTGGAGCCCCGCCGCGATGGCATTGTGCTGGATCTCTTCGGCCAGGTTGGCGTAGGCTGGCAGGAAAGTGCCTATACATCCCCGCAGCTGGCCATTCTTTTTCAAAGAAACGAATACCCCAGCCCTTTCCTGGGTCAATTCTTCCATGGCTGCAGGCAGCCGGGGGGTGTGGTGGTGCCTGATATAGTCTTCCAGGGTCATGCGCGCCCAGCTTACCGGGAGAGATTCTGTCTGGCGGCGCTTTTTTACCTGCTCAGCCCGGCTCTTTTCCATCTCCTCCCAGTGGCTCGACCGCGCAGCTCCGGTCTTGAACCCGGCAACCAGGTACCCTACCCCAAAAGGACCCTCGTAACTGAAGATACGGGGTTCTATCTCCAAGCCGTCCAGGCTGCCCAGCATTATCAAGATTGACATATAGCCGCATTCCCCGGCATTATCTCGGAGCCGATCGCTGATATTTAGGATCCCCTGGACGTCACCTTGTTCCAGGAGGCTTTTGACCGTTTGGTCGAAGCGGGGTCCATCGGGATGGTAGTCGTAGGGTCCTTCATTTTTCAGCCGGTGGGACATGTCTCCGGAGGCCACGATAGCTGCTCTCCTGCCCAGGGCGGCTGCCGCTTCCTGGATTATTTTGCCCAGGGCATAGAGTTCCTGCTTTTCCAGGTAGCCAACACTGATGGCCAGGATGGGCTTATCGCCCAGGCCTGCTTTCTCCAGGTAATAGAGCGGCACCATTATGCCATGGTCGATATGATCATTCAGGCGGTGTCGCAGGGCCATATCCGCGGTGAGGCCCAGGAAACTAATCCCATTATCCTGGGCCCGCCTGGCTATTTCCTGCAGCAATTCCAGGTCATTGGGGTGGCTGCTCCTTACCCGGGGAGCGCCAAAACTGCTCAGGTCTCCGCTTAGTTGGGGCTCAGTCAGATAGGTGATGCAATCGGAAAATACATTGCCATGGGGGGTCAAGAATATCACTGTATCCGGCAGGCTTTCGACCAGTGCTCGGGCCATGGCCTGCATGCCGCCGGCAGTGGGCTTGGCTTCATTGATGCGTTCCCGGCCTACCTCCGGGACAATAATGGGGGGATGGGGTGACAGAACTGCATAAGATATCATCGGGCTGCCTCCTTTGCCGTCTTGGTAATCACCGCCGATAACCGGTCTGAAATGCGTTTGCCCATCTGGTGGGGAAAGCTCTGGAAAAGGAGTATACACTTATAGTTTATTGCCATTGTTCGCGACAGGCAAGTTTGCCAAAAAAAAACCTCTCCTTAAGGAGAGGTTTGGTTTTTTATTAACGTTTGGAGTACTGCGGGGCTTTACGGGCTTTATGCAGGCCGTATTTCTTTCTCTCGGTCATACGCGGATCGCGGGTCAAGAATCCGGCTCTCTTGAGAGTGGGGCGGAGTTCCTCATTGGCCTTGATCAGGGCCCGGGCAATCCCCAGCCTGATGGCTCCAGCCTGTCCTGTCACTCCACCACCGGCTACCCGGCAGATGATGTCAAAACGTCCGGTGCTGTCTGTCAACTCCATGGGCTGCAGAACAATCAGCCGGCTGGTCTTATTAGGAAAGAAATTATCGAATTCCCGGTCATTGATCGATATATTACCGCTGCCGGGGACTAACCTCACCCGCGCGACTGCTTTCTTCCTTCTTCCAGTTCCCCAGTATTGTGCCTTTGACATATAGCTCCTCCTAACCTCTCAATTCCCTGGCTTCAGGCTTCTGGGCTTGATGGGGGTGCTCACTTCCCCGGTAAACCTTAAGCTTTTTGAACATAGCATCACCCAAACGGTTGTGGGGAAGCATCCCTTTAACCGCTGCTTCAATGGCTTTTTCGGGTTTCTTCTGTAAAAGTGTCCCGTAGTCTATTTCTTTGAGTCCGCCGGGATAACCAGTATACCAGCGCATTTTTTTGTCTCTGAGCTTGGTCCCGGTGAGTTTTATGTTTGACGCATTGATGATTATTACGAAATCTCCGGTGTCCACATGGGGGGTATAAATGGCTTTATGTTTACCTCTCAAAATAGAGGCCACTTCCGAAGACAACCTGCCCAGAGTCTGGTCAGTCGCATCAATAACGTACCATTTACGTTCGATTTCGGCTGGTTTGGCCATAAAAGATTTCACGATTTTCCCTCCTGTTTCTCCTAACCTGGATGCTTGAGCCGGCCTCCATACAGACTGCTTGCCAACGGGGCGGAAGCCAAACAGAAGTTTAGAGACTACCTTCTAATTCTAGCGATTTACAGGGTCTTTTGTCAAGAAAGTATCGGTATTTTTTCCTATAAGCTCTCTCTATCCGGGTAACGCACCTCCATCAAGTAGAGACCATGGGGCGGAACCGTTGGCCCTGCCTGGCGGCGGTCACATGATGCTACGATCTCGTTCAGTTTGTAGACCGGTATCCTGCCTCTCCCCACTTCCAGCAAGGTCCCCATTATGATCCGGACCATATTATACAGGAAGCCGTCTGCTTCTATTTCAAAGCGGAGAAACGGCCCTTCGGACAGCATTTCACAGTCCATCACCGTGCGCTCAAAGGTCTTGGCATGAGAGCCCCGGGCGCAAAACGCCCGGAAGTCATGGCGGCCCAGAAAATATTTGCATGCCTGCCGCATCAGGTCGACCCGCAATCTTTCCGTGGTACACAGGGCATGCTGCCGATAGATAATGGAACCAGCCTTGCTGCGGTACAGC
>CAZYGL010000003.1:3014-19661 GCA_964647335.1 uncultured Syntrophomonas sp.
CAGATCTGCTGTTCAATTTCAGCCTGGATGGTGTGGGCATTGTCCTGCAACTGCATTCCGTGGTAATTGGTGCCATCATATTCAACTACCATCATTATTCTGTGCATCTGCTACTCCCAAAAATCGGGGAGGATCTTAATAAACAATCCTCCCGCGATGCCATTTACAGAGTGGTATCAGCTCCATCTTCATTTATAAGCCGGTAAGCTCTTCCGGAGCCTCATATCCGGAGCCCGGACTAGTCAACGAGCTCGATGATTGCCATGGGAGCCCCGTCGCCTTTACGGGTTCCGGTCTTTATAATTCGGGTGTAACCACCGGAGCGTTCTTTGTAACGCTCAGACAAGCTGGAGAAAAGCTTATACACCACATCGTCCTTCATCAGGTATGAATTCGCCTGGCGGCGGGCATGCAAATCTCCCCGTTTGGCCAGGGTAATCATTTTCTCCGCGATGGAACTAATTTCCTTGGCTCTGGTCTCTGTGGTGGTTATTTTTTCATGCTCCAAAAGCGAGGTTACTGAATTTCTCAGCAGAGCCCTGCGATGATCACTTCTGAATCCCAGTCTACGGTAACCCAAGGGAAACCCTCCTTTCTACTCGTCTGATTTCTTAAAGGACAAATTCAACTCTTTGAGTTTTTTCTCGATTTCTTCCAGTGATTTCTGGCCCAGATTTCTGATCTTGCTCATTTCTTCCCGGGTCTTTTCGATCAGGTCGCCGACCGTGTTGATGGCTGCCCGCTTGAGCCCATTGGAAGCCCTGACCGAGAGTTCAAGTTCCTCGATGGACATCTCCAGGATCTTGTCTTTCTTCTCTTCTTCCTTCTCCACCAGAATTTCCACCTCGGAAAAGGAGTCATCGATCTCAGTGAAGAGTTTCAGGTATTCGATCAGGATCTGGGCTGAAAGGCTTATAGCTTCCTCCGGCCTAATACTGCCATTGGTCCATACTTCCAGGATCAGTTTATCATAGTCGGTCCTTTTACCCACCCGGGTATTGTCGACCGTATAATTTACTTTGGTTACCGGTGTGTATATAGAGTCAATGGGGATCAAACCAACTATATCAAGGTTCTTCTGGGGCTGCTGGTCAGCACTGACATAGCCCCGGCCCCGCTCCACCGTCATTTCGATTTCCAGTCGCCCGTCCGCATCCAAGGTGGCGATGTGCAGTCCAGGATTCAGGATCTCCACCTCGGCATCAACTTCGATGTCTCCAGCCGCAACATTTTTCGGCCCTTTTTGTTCCAAACGGATCAGTTTGCGCTCATTGCCATCGTAACGCAGTACCATCTGCTTGATATTAAGGATCATCTCCGTAGTGTCTTCCAAAATCCCGGGTATGGTTGAAAATTCGTGTAATACCCCGTCGATCTTGATCGAGGTGACCGCCGCTCCCGGCAGGGAGGACAGCAATACCCGGCGCAGCGAGTTACCCAGAGTGGTTCCATACCCTCGTTCCAGCGGTTCGATCACGAATCTGCCGTAATTTTTTTCCACGTCCTTCTCGACACACTCAATACGCGGTTTTTCCATCTCTAGCATGCAAATATCCCCTCCTTCTTCTTTAGAGGTTGTTTTTCCATAGATATTATCTTGAGTACAGCTCGATGATCAGCTGTTCATTGACCGCTGTATCTACCTTGTCTCTGGTCGGGAAGGAGAGCACCCTGCCCGTTAGATTTTCCATATCTACTTCCAACCAATCCGGAGGAGTTTTATAGGTGCCAGCCGCCTTGATCTCCTGGAATTTGGGCGAATCAGCGCTGCCAGGCTTAACCTGGATGGTGTCACCTATCGCTACCAGCATCGAAGCGATATTGGCTTTCTTGCCATTGATGGTGAAATGATCGTGGGTAACCAGCTGGCGAGCTTCCTTACGGGAGGAGGCCAAACCAAGGCGGAACACCACATTGTCCAGGCGCCGCTCCAGGAGGATCAACAGGTTTTCGCCGGCTATACCTTTTTGCCGCTCGGCTTTCTGGTAATAGTTGCGGAATTGTTTTTCCAAAACCCCATAGATACGTTTGGTTTTTTGCTTTTCACGCAATTGCAGCCCATATTCGCTGGCTTTTTGTTTGCGTTTTTGGCCGTGTTGACCAGGAACAAAAGGTCTTTTCTGCACCGCGCATTTTTCGGAATAGCATCTATCCCCTTTAAGGAATAGCTTTTCCCCTTCACGGCGGCACTGGCGACAGACTGAGTCAGTATATCTTGCCACTAAACCACTACCTCCTTAAACTCTTCTTCTTTTGGGCGGTCTACAGCCATTATGAGGGATGGGGGTAACGTCTTTGATGACGCTGACATCCAAACCCGCAGCCTGCAGAGACCTGATCGCCGCTTCGCGGCCGGCTCCTGGCCCTTTGACATAGCATTCCACTTCCCGCAGTCCGTGCTCCATGGCTGCCCGGGCAGCATTTTCCGCCGCTTGCTGGGCTGCAAAGGGAGTGCTCTTGCGAGAGCCCTTGAAACCCACGGTTCCGGCACTGGCCCAGGATATGGCGTTGCCGTTCTTGTCGGTTATGGAAATGATAGTATTATTAAAGGTTGACTTGATGTGAGCTATGCCTTCGGCGATATTTTTCTTCTCACGTCTTTTGACCCTGACGGTTGCAGTCTTTCGTGCCACTCAATTATCCTCCTTATTAGGCTATTTCTTCTTACCACCGGCAGTACGTTTGGGTCCCTTGCGGGTCCGGGCATTGGTCTTGGTCTTTTGTCCCCGTACCGGCAAACCGCGGCGGTGACGCAGTCCTCTATAACATCCCAGGTCCATCAATCTCTTGATGTTCATGCTAACTTCCCGGCGCAGATCACCTTCAACTACATAATTTTTGTCGATGATCGCTCTCAGTTTGGCAACCTCTTCCTCGGTCAGGTCCTTCACCCGGGTGTCGGGATTGATCCCGGCGGCTGCCAAAATCTGCTGCGAGGATGCTTTGCCGATCCCCAGGATATAGGTCAAGGCTATCTCCACTCTCTTATCACGGGGTAAATCAACACCTGCTATTCTGGCCAAATTTTTCACTTCCTTCGGATTTAATTTCTATTTTCTTGCCTGACAATTGCTTATCCTTGAACCTGTTTGTGCTTGGGATTTTCACAGATGACCGTGACCCTGCCTTTACGCTTGATGATCTTGCATTTCTCGCACATCTTCTTGACCGATGCTCTTACTTTCACTGCACTAACCTCCTTCGTGAAGAGTGGGCGTCTCCCTATTTAAAACGATAGGTTATCCTGCCCCGGTTCAGATCATAGGGTGACAATTCCACCATTACTCGGTCACCAGGTAATATTCTGATGAAATTCATTCGCATTTTTCCTGAAATATGGGCAAGGACCTTATGGCCGTTTTCCAGTTCAACTGTGAACATGGCGTTAGGTAATGGTTCCAGTACTTTTCCCTCTACCTCGATAACGTCATCTTTAGCCACTGCGCAGACCTCCTTCCCCATGGATTAAACCCTTGTCGAATAACTGTTTTAGATTCTTCTTGATGATTTGATTGGTAAGTACTTCTCCTTGGTTAAGACATTCCAGCACTTCTTCGGCCTGCACCGCAGTGACCTTGAGGTGCCTGACGTTCTTCTTTTTAGGATTCTCTATCTTGCGCAAATCACCATCACTCAAGCTCAGATATCTCTCATTGATGACCCGGACCACCACAAAGGGTTTGCCCAGATCCCGGCCCGATTTCGATATTACCACTCTTCCCAGCAAATTGGTGGTTATAACGTCTCACCTCCACTATACCAGGGTGAGAATTACTGGACCCTGATCGCTGATGGCTATGCTGTGCTCAAAATGAGCCGAGTGCTTTCCGTCTCTGGTAACCACTGTCCACTCATCTCCTTTGGTGTATACGCTATATGTCCCCAGGTTGACCATGGGTTCTATCGCCAGGGTCATACCACGCTGCAGGGTTGGCCCCCGCAGGGCCTGGCCGTAGTTGGGGATGGGGGGATCCTCATGCATACTGCGTCCGATCCCATGACCCACATAATCTCTGACCACTGAAAATCCGGCCCCTTCCACATAGGTCTGGATCGCATTGGATATCTGACCTAAGCGGTTGCCTACCTGGGCTTGCTCTATACCTTTCAGCAAAGCTTCTTCGGTAACCCGGATAAGTTTTTCCACTTCCGGCTCAACTTTCCCAACCGGTACGGTTATAGCTGCATCACCGGCAAAACCGTCCACCATTACTCCGAAATCGATGCTGATTATGTCCCCTTCCTGGAGGATGCGTTTCCCTGGAATCCCATGCACAACCTCCTCATTGATTGAGGTACAGATGGCTCCGGGAAACGGTTTGCTGCCCCGGGGGTGGGGATAATTCTTAAAAACTGCCCGTGCCCTTCTCTTTTTGGCTTCGGCTTCGGCTATCTGGTTCAGATCACTGGTAGTGATGCCCGGTCTGATCTGTTCTTTCAGGATCTGCAGGATCTCGGCCACTATCTGGCCTGACACCTTCATTTTTTCCATCTCCCGGGGAGTTTTCAGGGTGATCATCTTATTTTATTCAACTCCCGGACGATTTCAGCGAAGACCGTAAGGGGTTTGCGGTCGCCATCCAGGCTGACCAGTATACCTTTGTCTTCATAATATTTTAGCAGGGGTTCGGCTTGATCTATATATACCTGCAAGCGATTTTGCGCGGTTTCCTCGTTGTCATCGCTGCGTTGGACCAGTTCTCCGCCGCATTTGTCGCATATTCCTGCTATTTTGGTGGAATTGGATCTGGCATTGTAAACGTTTTTACATTTAATGCAGTTGACCCGCCCAACCACCCGGGCTAACAATACTTCATTAGGCACTACCAGGTTTACTACCAGTTCCACCCTGCGCCCTAATTTGGCGAGGATCTCATCCAGGGCTTGGGCCTGGATGATGGTCCTGGGGTATCCATCCAGGAGGAAACCTGCTTCACAGTCGGGCATTGCCAACCTCTCAGCAACTATCCCGATCGTGATCTGGTCGGGCACCAACTGCCCCGCATCCATATAAGGCTGGGCTTGTTTGCCTATCGAGGTCTGGTTGGTTACCTCCTCCCTGAACATCTCCCCGGTGGAAATATGAGGAATGGGATAAGCAACGGAAATCATTTCTGCTTGCGTCCCTTTGCCGGCTGCCGGCGGACCCATAATAATAATGTTCATCGGTTATCATCTCCTATTTAGCAAACCCTCATAGCTTCAAAAAGAGCAGTTGCGAGTCAGTGTGCCAGTGTCATTTTTTCAGCTTCTCCAACTCGCGGCTGACTTCCCCGAAAACCACCTGGGGATTGCGGTTGCCGTCCAGGGTCACCAAGATACCCTTATTTTCATAGTATTTGAGCAGGGGCTCGGTCTGGTCCATGTATACCTGGAGGCGGTTTTTAGCCGTCTCTTCCTTGTCATCACTGCGCTGAACCAATTCTCCTCCGCATTTATCGCAGATCCCGGCTGTTTTAGTGGGGCTGAACTGGATGTTATATACAGTCTTACATTTAGAACAGCTCACCCGGCCTACCATACGAGCCAGCAGAACATCGAATGGCGCGGAGATATTTAAGGCCAATTCGACCTTCTTGCCTAAGTTGGCCAACACCTGGTCAAGGGCCTCTGCCTGAACTGTGGTGCGGGGGAAGCCATCCAGCAGGAAACCGGTCTGGCAATCTTCCATGGCCAGGCGTTCTGCCACGATACCGATCGTAACCTGGTCAGGAACCAGCTGACCCGCATCCATATATTTTTTGGCTTCCAAACCCATTGCGGTTTGGTTGGCGACCGCTTCCCTGAACATGTCCCCGGTGGATATATGGGGAATAGGATAAGCGGCTTTGATAAATTCCGCCTGGGTACCCTTGCCGGCTCCAGGTGGCCCCATAATGATAATGTTCATCGGTTATCATCTCCTATTTAACAAAACCTTGATAGCTCCTTAGCAACAGGTGCGATTCGATCTGTTTCATGGTATCCAAGGCTACACCCACAAGGATCAACAGGGCCGTTCCTCCAAACCACAGGCTCTTGATGCCGGTGATTGCGATGACAATATTGGGAAGGACCGCAATCAGGGCCAGGAATATTCCCCCGGCCAGGGTCAAGCGGGAGAGGACCCGATCGATATACTCGGCAGTCGGTCTGCCGGGACGGATACCTGGCACGAACCCACCGTTTTTCTTGATGTTATCGGCTACATCCAAGGGATTGAAAATAATGGCCACATAGAAATAAGTGAAAAATATTATCAAGGCAGCGTAAAAAACATTGTAGAGCAAATCGCTCTGGTTGAAATAAGTATTGATAAAGGTATTGAAACCTGAAGTCGGGCTCATCCATGAACCGATCGTCGCCGGGAACATACCCAGGGACATGGCGAAGATGATGGGGATAACCCCGGCTGCATTGACTTTCAAAGGTAAAAATGTGCTCTGGCCGCCATACATCCTGCGCCCTACTACCCGTTTAGCGTACTGGATGGGTAAACGCCTCTGGCCTTCGTTCATGGCCACAACTGCTGCGATAACCACCAGAACCACGATGAGCAAGAGCACAACCTGGAAATAACCCGCCATCCCACTGGATACTTCCTGGCCCACCCCGGTTATTTGGGAAGGTATCCGAGCGGCTATCCCGCAGAAGATGATAAGGGAGATTCCGTTGCCGATACCCCTTTCGGTGATCATCTCGCCTATCCACATCAGCATTGCAGTACCCGCAGTCAGGGATACGGCTATGAGCAGGTAGGATCCTAATCCCGGGTTGTCGATGGCTCCGGATCTTCCCAGGGCTATGGACATGCCTATTGCCTGGATAAATGCTAAAACAACTGTCCCGTAGCGGGTATACTGGGCGATCTTTTTCTTGCCCTCTTGTCCCTCTTTGTTCAGTTCCTCCAATCTAGGCACAACGACTGTCAACAACTGCATGATGATTGAAGAGTTGATGTACGGTGTGATGCTCATGGCAAAAACACTGAACCTCTTGAAGGCTCCTCCGGAAATTATGTCAAAAAATCCGAACAACTGTCCCTGCAATAACTGCTGCAGGGCTTCGGTATTGATTCCTGGCACCGGTATATGGGCTCCTACCCGGAACACCAGGAGCATCATCAAGGTGAAAAGTAATTTGCTTCTCAAATCTCCGATTTTAAGGGTCTGCTGAAATTGATTGAGCATTAGATCACCTCTAATTTGCCACCTTTGGCTGCGATTTTTTCTTCCGCCTGACGGCTGTATTTCTGTACCTGAACGGTAAGTTTCTTGTCGATCTCTCCGTCACCCAACAGCTTGACCCCATCGAACAGCTTGTTGACCAGTCCTGTTTCCCGCAGCAGCGCTACGGTAACGACAGTCCCGTCTTCAAAGCAATTGAGATCCTTGACGTTCACGATGGCATATTCCTTTCTGAATATGTTGGTGAACCCTCTCTTGGGTATACGCCGCTGCAAAGGCATCTGTCCACCTTCAAATCCAGGCCGGATACCTGATCCTGAACGGGCTTTTTGGCCTTTATGCCCGCGGGTCGAAGTCTTGCCATGACCGGAACCTATACCGCGGCCCACCCTTTTAACGCGTTTGTTCGCACCGGGTGGAGATTTCAGTTCCTCTAGTTTCACTGTAAAACCTCCCTACGCTTCATCTAGCTCTTCTACACTAACCATGTGAATTACTTTGTTTATCTGGCCCCTGATCTGGGCACAGTCTTCCTTGATGACCGATTGGTTGAGTTTCCTGAGTCCCAGGCTCCGAATGGTCAATCTCTGTGTCTCAGGGTAACCAATAAAGCTTTTGGTCCAGGTTATCTTCAACTGTTTCGCCAACTGGTTTCCCTCCTTAGTTCAATATCTCTTCTATGCTCTTGCCTCGCAGCTGAGCCACGCGATCCGCCTTTTTCAGGCTCTTCAGTCCCTCCATGGTAGCCCGCACCACGTTATTGGCATTAGAAGTCCCAATGCACTTGGTGAGGATATCTTTCAGGCCCGCTGCCTCAAGGACTGCACGCACCGGTCCGCCGGCGATGACTCCGGTACCTGCCGAAGCCGGTTTGAGCAATACCTGCCCGGCGCCGAATCTGCCTACTACTTGATGGGGTATGGTCCGGCTGTCGATCAGGGGAATGTCAATCATATTTCTCTTCGCGCTTTCTATAGCTTTGCGGATCGCTTCGGGCACCTCGGTGGCTTTGCCCTTGCCAGCTCCGACCCGGCCTTCACCGTCGCCCACTACGACCAGCGCGCTGAAACTAAATCTGCGCCCGCCCTTTACTACCTTGGCAACCCGGTTTATGTTTACAACTTTCTCAATAAACTCCGGTGCTACCTGTTCCTTCTCTATCATCTTTTCCCTCCTAACCTCCGTTATTCAGCGCCTAAAAAACGAGACCGTTTTCACGAGCGGCATCTGCCAGAGCCGATACACAGCCGTGATACTTGCGTCCGTTTCTGTCGAATACTACCATGGTTATGCCCTTATCTTTGGCTTTCAAGGCTATACTCCCGCCAACCCGCTTGGCTGCATCCACATTGCTGGTACTGCTCAAATCAGCCATGTCCTTATCCAAAGTGGAAGCGGCTGCCAGGGTGACGCCTTTTTCGTCATCGATCAGCTGGGCGTATATGTGGTTCAGGCTGCGGTAGACGCATAGCCGCGGGATTTCAGCCGTACCGGCTATTTTTAACCGTATTCTCACATGGCGTCCCTGCCTGAGGTCTTTTTTACTGGTCTTTTTGATCAATGTCGTCACTCCCTTCCTAGTTACTTAGCACCAGTCTTGCCGGCTTTACGCCTTACTACTTCATTTTCGTAGCGCAGTCCCTTGCCTTTGTATGGTTCGGGTTTGCGCAAAGCTCTAATGTCAGCGGCGGTATTGCCCACCAGCTGCTTGTCTATGCCCTTGACCGTTATCCTGGTCACAGCCGGCACTTCGAATTCGATACCGGCCGGGGGCTCTATCTCCACGGGGTGCGAGAACCCGAGATTCAATACCAGCTTGCTGCCCTGCATCTGTGCCCGGTATCCTACCCCGACCATCTCCAGCTTCTTCTCAAAACCAGTGGTGACTCCAGTAACCATATTGGCCAGGAGCGCCCGGGTAAGTCCATGCATGGCCCGGTGCCGTTTGGCATCACTGGGTCTGGTTACCAGTAATTCGTCACCCTGTTGATCTATAGAAATATCTTCCGGAACAGCCTGGGACAATTCACCTTTGGGTCCCTTTACTGTCATCACTCTGTCTTCGACTTTTATCTCTACGCCTGGGGGTAGAGCGATAGGTTTCCTACCTATTCTGGACACCGTTCATTCCTCCTTCACCCTTCGGGTACTCCTGATGCGCCCTGAGGACCGCAATTATTGTTGCACCCTTCGGGTACTCCTGATGTTCCCTTAAGGTCGCGATTGATGTTGCACCTACCAAATATAGCATATGACTTCTCCGCCCAGGCCTGCTTTGCGAGCCTTCTTGTCAGTCATTATCCCTTGTGAGGTAGAAACAACTGCTGTCCCCAGCCCAGCCAGAACCTTGGGTACTTCGTCCTTTTTCACATACACCTTCAGACCTGGTTTGCTGATCCGCTTCATTCCGGTGATCACTTTTTCCTTATTCGGTCCATATTTCAGGTATATTCTGATTATCCCCTGCTTGCCATCCTTAATGAACTCGAAATCCTTGATGTATCCCTCGTCCTTCATTATCTGGGCCAGGGCCATTTTGAGCTTCGAACTCGGTATCTCTACCGTTGGATGCATAACCATATTACCGTTTCTAATCCTAGTCAAGAAATCGGCTACGGGATCAGTAACGACCATGACTTTTACCTCCTTTATCTAACCTACCAGCTTGATTTGGTGACTCCAGGGATCTCACCCCGATGAGCCATCTCTCTGAAGCAAACCCGGCACATACCGAATTTACGCATGTAAGCCCGGGGTCTGCCGCATATCTTGCAGCGGTTATACTCCTGAACTCCATACTTCTGTGGGCGCTTTTGTTTAGCAATCAAAGATTTTTTGGCCACGCCAAACACCCCTCCTATCTGAATGGCATTCCCATGCTTTTAAGTAGTTCCCTGGCTTCCTCATCGGTCTTGGCGGTAGTGACGATGACCACTTCCAAGCCCCTGATTTTGTCGATCTTGTCATACTCGATTTCCGGGAATATGGTTTGTTCCTTTATCCCCAATGAGAAATTGCCGCGTCCATCGAACGCCTGGGGTGAAACCCCGCGAAAGTCCCGCACCCGGGGCAGCACGATATTGACCAGGCGGGTCAGGAAATCATACATCCTCTCGCCTCGCAGGGTCACTTTGCAGCCGATCGGCATGCCTTCCCGCAATTTGAAGCCCGCGATGGATTTCTTGGCCCGGGTGATAATCGGCTTCTGCCCGGTGATCACCATCAGGTCATTAACCGCGCCATCCAGAGCCTTGGGGTTCTGAATAGCTTCCCCTACTCCTATATTGACGATGATCTTTTCGATCTTCGGCACCTGCATTACATTCTTATATGCAAATTTCTCCATCAATCTGGGAGTAATCTCTTGTTTATATTGTTCTAATAACTTGGCCATTCGACCTTTGGCCTCCCTTCTTAGGAGTTTTAGTCCAGTACTTCTCCGCATTTTTTGCAGACTCTGGCTTTGGTCCCATTGTCCAGCACCTTGGTCGCCCCCCGGGTAACCTTCTTGCATTTGTTGCAGACCAGCATTACATTGGAAGCATTCAGGGGAGTTTCGATCTGCAGAATACCTCCCTGGGGCAGGCTGCGGCTGGGGCGCTGGTGCTTTTTGGCTTTGTTGATGCCTTCCACTACTACGCGGTTCTCGGTAGGCATTACCTTCAAAACCTTGCCTCTTTTGCCAGAATCCTTGCCGGTTGTTACTGCCACTGTATCGCCTTTTTTAATATACATCCTTCACACCTCCACCGACTAAAGAACTTCCGGGGCCAGTGATACGATCTTCATGAAGTTCTTGTCCCTGAGTTCTCTTGCCACCGGGCCAAAAATACGTGTCCCCTTGGGATTGTTGTTGTCATCTATAATAACGGCCGCATTTTCGGAAAAAGCGATATGTGAACCATCGGGTCTCCTGATCTCCTTTTTCGTGCGCACCACTACTGCTTTGGCTACGTCGCCCTTCTTCACCACTCCGCCGGGAGCAGCTTCTTTGACACTCACAATTATTACATCTCCGACGGTAGCGTATCTCCTCATCGAGCCGCCCAAGATCTTGATACATAAAACCTTCTTTGCGCCGGTGTTGTCACCCACCTGCAAAACAGTCTCCTGCTGAATCACGGAATTAACCTCCCTTCCAATTACCTAGACTACTGTAAAGTCTTGGCTTTCTGCACGATTTCAGTCAGTATCCATCTCTTATCCTTGCTTAAAGGTCGGGTTTCCATGATTTTCACAACGTCACCGGTGTGGGCCTCGTTGTTCTCGTCATGAGCTTTATATTTTTTGCTGGTCTTAATGGTCTTTTTGTAAAGAGGATGCTGTTTCACGGTTACCACGCTGACAGTAATGGTTTTTTCCATCTTGTCACTGGTAACTGTGCCTGTCATACTTTTTCGGTTGCCTTGATTCTCAGCCACCCTTAGACCTCCTTTATCCGTTACTTTCTCTGGCTATCTCCCTCTGCCTTAATATGGTCTTGCAGCGGGCTATATTTTTCTTGACATCCCGGATCCGCATGGGATTGTCCAGTTGTCCGGTTGCGACTTGAAACCTAAGGTTGAAGAGTTCTTCCTTATAATCTGAGACTTTTCTGACTAATTCCTCGTCGGTTAGTTCTCTTATCTGATCAGCTTTCACTAACCTCACCACCCATTTCTTCTCTTTTTACAAACGCGCATTTGATCGGCAGCTTGTGGGATGCCAACCGCATGGCTTCCCGGGCTACTTCCTCTGCCACCCCGGAGAGTTCAAACATCACCCGGCCAGGCTTCACCACGGCTACCCAGTGCTCAGGCGAACCCTTGCCTTTACCCATGCGGGTCTCAGCGGGTTTGGCAGTTATGGGACGGTCAGGGAATATCTTTATCCACAGCTGTCCGCCTCTTTTGACATGACGGTTGATGGCGATACGCGCGGCTTCTATCTGGCGGTTGGTTACCCAAGCCGGCTCCAAAGCCTGCAAGCCATAATCGCCGTAAGTTACGGTATTGCCCTTATGGGCTTTGCCCTTCAAACTGGGGCGATGCTGTTTTCTATATTTGGTTCTCTTTGGGGTAAGCATTATGCCTCTGCCTCCTCCACTGCTTTCTGTTTCGGTCTCTGTTTGGCTTCCGGTGCTACCTCACCGCGGTTGATCCATACTTTGATGCCGATCTTGCCATAAGTGGTGTTGGCTTCAGCAAATCCGTAGTCGATGTCCGCCCGCAAGGTATGTAGGGGCACTTTGCCTTCTGCGTACCATTCGGTCCGAGCAATTTCCGCACCGCCCAGGCGTCCGGAAATGGCAATCTTCATTCCCAGGCCACCTACCCGCATGGTCCTCTGCACGGTCTGTTTCATCGCCCGGCGGAAGGAAATGCGTTTTTCCAGCTGCTGGGCTACGTTCTCGGCCACTATCTGGGCATCCAGCTCAGGCCGTTTGATCTCCTGGATATTGATATTGATATTCTTGCCGGTCATAGCGGAAAGCTCATTTTTAAGTTTTTCAACTTCGCTGCCTCCGCGGCCGATTACTATACCCGGTTTAGCAGTATGAATGGTAACTCTTACCCGGTTGCCGGTGCGCTGGATCTCCACTTTGGAAATGCCGGCGGTGTAGAAACGGTCCTTGACCATATTTCTTACCCGGTAGTCTTCATGGAGAAGTTCTGAATAGTCCTTGTCGGCAAACCAGTTGGAGTCCCAACTCCTGATAACACCAAGTCTGAATCCTTTCGGATGAACCTTTTGACCCACTATTTAACCTCCCTTTCCTTGAGCACTACCGTGATATGACTGGTCCGGTGCTTCTTTACATCAGCTCTGCCGTAAGCCCGTGGCTGCATTCTCTTTAAAGTCGGGCCTTCATCGATCATAATGGCTGATACATAAAGAGCATCTGAATCCATATCGAAGTTGTGTTCAGCATTGGCTATGGCAGATTTCAAAACCTTGTTGATCAGGGGTGCTGATTTCTTATTGGTATATTTCAATATGCCCAGGGCCTGCTTGATGTCCTTGCCTCTGACCAAATCAGCGACCTGGCGAGCTTTCAAGGGAGATACACGTATATAGTGAGCGACTGCTCTGGCTTCCATAATATCTCTCCTCCTTCCTATCTGCTGCGGCTCGATTTTTCAGATTTGCCGGCATGGCTCCTGAAGGTGCGGGTCGGAGCAAATTCCCCAAGTTTAAGCCCTACCATGTCTTCAGTGATGTATACCGGAATGTGCCTGCGCCCGTCATGGACCGCTATTGTATGCCCGAGCATCTGGGGCATAATGGTGGAGCGCCGCGACCAGGTTTTGATTACCTTGTTCTGGCCGGATTCATTCATTTCTTCGATTTTTTTCAGTAGTTTTACTTCACAATAAGGTCCTTTTTTTAACGACCTGCCCATTGAAAGACCTCCTTAGCGCTCAGCGCAAATTAAAAATTTTACCTCTTCTTGCTGCGTTTTCTCACTACCATGCTATCGGACGGCTTCTTCTTGCGAGTCTTGCCGCCAATGGCGATCTTGCCCCAGGGAGAAACCGGATATTGTCTGCCTATCGGGGCCCGGCCTTCACCACCGCCGTGGGGATGATCGACCGGATTCATTACTGATCCCCTCACGGTAGGCCGGATGCCCATCCAGCGAGACCTTCCCGCTTTGCCGATCTTCTGGTTTTCAAAATCTAGGTTGCCGACCTGGCCCAGGGTGGCCCGGCAGTTGATGTGGACCAATCTGACTTCACCGGAGGGCAGCCGCACATGGGCATAGGAACCTTCCTTGGCCATCAGCTGGGCTACCGCGCCTGCGGAGCGCACCATCTGCCCGCCTTTGCCTGGTCTCAATTCGATGTTGTGGATCAGGGAGCCCACCGGTATATCTTTCAGAGCCAGGGCATTGCCGGTCTTGATGTCAGCCTTGGGTCCTGATACGATTTTGTCTCCCACTTTCATGTTATGGGGAGCCAAAATATATGCTTTGGCCCCGTCTGCATAGTGCAGGAGGGCGATATTGGCTGAACGGTTGGGATCGTATTCAATTGCGGCAACCACTGCCGGTACATTATCTTTGATGCGTTTGAAATCGATCAGCCGGTAGAGGCGTTTATGCCCGCCACCCTTATGTCGTACCGTCAGCCTTCCTTTGGCATTCCTGCCGCCGGTGCTCTTAAGCGAAACGGTAAGGCTTTTTTCGGGTTCAGTCTTGGTGATCTCATCAAAACTCATTACCGTCATATGTCTTCTGCTGGGGGTCGTAGGCTTAAATTTCTTTATGCCCATTTTATATACTCACTCCTTACAACATGCCTCTAACGGTTTACATGCCTTCGAATAGTTTGATCTTGTGTCCGGCTTGCAGGCTCACGACCGCTTTTTTCCTATCTGAAGTCCGGCCCTGGAATTTGCCCATGCGTTTGGGTTTACCCTTCACGATCATAGTGCTGACCTTGTCAACCTTGACTTTGAAAATATTCTCGATGGCGTTTTTGATCTCGGTCTTGTTGGCCTGCTTGTCCACCACAAAAGTATATTTGTTGTCGGCCAGGAGGTTCATGGACTTTTCGGTTACGACCGGTTTGATAATGATATCGTGATAGTTTCTCATCTTAGGCAAATACCTCCTCTACCCTGGCAACTGCGTCTTTGGTCATGAGCAGAGTGTCATGGTGCAAAACATCGAATACATTGATGTAATCTACCTTGAGCGATTTGACTCCCGGGATGTTGCGGGCTGATTTGTATACATTAGAATCACCGTCAGCCGTTACCACCAGGGTTTTGGCGCCTGCTTTCAACAATTCCAGGGTCTCGATCATGAGTTTGGTTTTGGGTTCCTCGAAGTTCAGGGCATCAACCACTATTATGTTGCTGTCCAGCACCTTACTGGACAAAACTGACTTAAGCGCCAGTCTTCTTACTTTACGAGGCAGTCTATAGGAATAATCCCGGGGTTTGGGGCCGAATACGATCCCGCCGCCTTTCCATACCGGATTTCTGGTGCTGCCCACCCTGGCCCGGCCGGTTCCCTTCTGCTTCCAGGGTTTCTTTCCTCCGCCCCGGACCTCGGCTCTGGTCTTAGTTGATGCGGTGCCAACCCGCTTGTTGGCCAGCTGCATTTTGACAAACTGTTGTACGACCGCCTCATTGGGCTCTATGCCAAAAACTTTATCGTTCAATTCTATTTCCCCGACCTGGGTGCCGCGCATATCGTATACTGCAATTTTAGGCATTCTCTTTAACCTCCTTCGCTTCGAACTCTAGCTATGCCTTGATTGAATTTTTAATAAGCACCAGGCCTTTTCTGGGTCCCGGTATCGAACCCTTGATCAAGATCAGGTTCCTTTCCGGGTAGACCTTTACTATCTTCAATCCTTGAATCGTGACCCGGTCCCCGCCGAGGTGTCCCGGCATCTTCCGGCCTTTAAACACTCGAGCCGGGCCCATCGCTCCCAGTGAACCAGGACGACGGTGATACTTCGAGCCATGACCCATGGAACCGCGAGCCATGTTATGCCGCTTTACTGCTCCAGCGAATCCTTTGCCTTTGGAGGTGCCTACTACATCTACTACCTCGTCGGTCGCAAAGATATCGACTTTAATCTCGTTGCCAATCTCGTATTCATCCACGTTGTTTACATTGAACTCCCGGATATGCCGGCAAGGTTTCAGCTTGGCGCGGCTGAATATACCCATTTTGGGCTTGTTGACGAGTTTTTCCCGGATGTTCATAAATCCGACTTGAATCGCATTGTATCCGTCGGTCTCCACTTTTTTCTTCTGCAGAACTACATTTGGTTCAGCCTGCACAACGGTCACAGGTATCGCTTTGCCGTTATCGTCAAAGATCTGGGTCATACCTATTTTTATGCCCATTATTGACTTGAGGGTTTTCTCTGCCACCTTTACTACCTCCTAGTTGAGAATTCTGCGATGAGCGGTTGGTAGTGGGACTCCCAACATCATCTTTTCTACGTAGATCCGGATTTTCCACCTTGAGACCCTTTTGCCCACTGGTCTCTAAGCACCGGTTTCTCAGCTATAACTTGATCTCTATATCCACTCCTGAAGGCAGGTCCAGGTGCATCAGGGCGTCAATAGCCCGGGGATTGGGATCGAGTATATCGATTAACCGTTTATGGGTGCGCATTTCAAACTGCTCCCGGGAATCCTTGTTTACATGCGGCGACCTTAAGATGGTATAGATCTTCTTCTCGGTCGGCAGGGGGATGGGCCCGGATACACTGGCTCCGTTTTTACGCGCCGTCTCCACGATCTTTTGCGATGATTGGTCGAGGAGCTTGTGATCGAAAGCTTTCAATCTGATTCTTACTTTCTGTTGGCCTTTCACTCTTGTTAAACCTCCTTAGACTATCCTTTTCACACGCGTCCTGGCGTTTTGTAGCAAAGGACGTTGCCGTCCTTTGCTGGAGAAGACTGTTTTTTGATTGAGTTTAGGCGTCGATGCTGGTGACTACTCCGGAACCAACGGTTCTGCCGCCCTCGCGGA
>CAZYGL010000004.1:0-17462 GCA_964647335.1 uncultured Syntrophomonas sp.
GGCTTGAAAAAGCTGATTTCATAAGATACGGAATGATGCACAGGAATACTTTCATAAACAGCCCCCGCCTGCTGAAGCCGACTCTGCAATACCGGGATAATCCGCAGCTCTTCTTCGCCGGTCAGATCACAGGGGTGGAGGGATATATGGAATCAGCCGGTACCGGGATCCTGGCCGGCATCAATGCGGTCCGCTTGCTGGGGGGCAAGCCCCTGTTGGTAATGGATAACCTGACCATGCTGGGTGCTCTGGTAGGAATGATAACCGATCCCCATAATGAGGAATTCCAGCCCATCAATGCCAATTTCGGAATTTTGCCGCCTCTGTACTCACCGTCCAAAGACAAAAAACAGAGGTACGCCGAATATGCACTCCGCTCAGCTGCCGCAATGGAGGAGATCCAGAAAATAATCAGCCAGCCGGTTGAAATTAATTAACCTGTGTGCTACATTCCCCTTATAGGAACTGGGGGTGGGTGAATCGCATGTTGGTTGAAAATATTGATGGTTTTATGGCGCATTTGCGGGTGGAAAAAAGCGCGTCCCCTCTGACCCTGATCAGTTATAAGAAAGATCTGGATCAGTTTTTTGATTTTCTGGCCCAATCCAGGGGAATAGGACGCGAGGATTTGACCACGGAAGTGTTGAACCACCGCTCGGTCCGAGAATATATTACCAATATGCAGACCCAGGACCTGAGCACAGCCACCATGGCTCGAAAGCTGGCTGCTTTGCGTTCATTCGTTAAATATTTATGCCGGGAAAATGTCCTGACCGGCAATCCTATCGCCAACGTAGCCACACCCAAACTTGAAAAAAAGCTGCCGCGATTTCTTTATCCGGTGGAAACAGTAATGCTGATCGAAGCCCCGGATACCAGCACGGTGAGGGGCATCAGGGACCGGGCCATATTGGAGACACTCTATGCGGCCGGAGTCAGGGTCAGTGAATTAGTGGGAATAAATCTGGCTGACCTGGACCTGGGCGAACAATGGATACGAATCAGGGGTAAAGGCGGGAAAGAGAGACTCGCGCCTATCGGCGAGCCGGCCAGGAAAGCCCTAATTGACTATTTGAATAAATCCCGCCCCTGCCAATGCCAGGGACAGGCTGTACCTCAGGAAGCACTATTCCTCAACAAGGCTGGTGAACGAATATCCACCAGGAGCATAAGAAACATAATCAACAAATACGTTGAGCAGCTGGCTATGAACCAGAGAGTGAGTCCGCATACATTGCGCCACACCTTTGCCACCCATCTGTTAAACGGAGGAGCTGACCTGCGGGCAGTCCAGGAACTTCTGGGTCATGTGAAGCTGTCTACTACACAGATCTATACCCATCTGACCAAAGATCGTATCAAGATGATCCACGATGAAACCCACCCAAGGAGGTAAGAATATGTATGAAGCAACTACCATTGTAGCGGTCAAGAAGGATGGCCTCATGGCCATAGCCGGGGATGGACAGGTTACCTTCGGACAAAACATAATAATGAAAAATAATGCTGTGAAAATCCGCAAGCTTTATGAAGGCCAGGTAATAGCCGGCTTCGCTGGTTCAGTAGCTGATGCCTTCACCTTGTTTGCCAAGTTCGAAGACAAATTGCGGGAGACAGGAGGGAATCTGACCCGGGCGGCGGTTGAAGTAGCCAAGGAATGGCGAAGTGACAGGATTCTGAGACGTTTGGAAGCGCTCCTGATCGTGGCTGACAATCAGCGAATGTACATCGTATCCGGCAATGGCGAGGTCATCGAGCCAGATGACGGAATTACCGCCATTGGCTCTGGGGGAGCCTATGCCCTGTCGGCAGCCCGGGCTTTAGCCAGGTTCACGGATATGAGCGCTCCTGAGATCGCTCGGGAAGCGATGATAATCGCAGCCCAGATCTGCGTTTTTACCAATGACCGCATCACGGTTGAAGTTGTGGGGCAATAAACGGAAGGAAAAGAAAAGATGCACGACCTTACACCCAAACAGATCGTTCTTGAACTGGACAAATATATAATCGGGCAAAAAGAAGCTAAAAAAGCGGTAGCCATAGCCTTGCGCAATCGCTATCGCCGCAAACTGCTGCCTGCCGACTTGAGCGAGGAAATTTACCCCAAAAACATAATTATGATAGGTTCTACCGGAGTGGGCAAGACCGAGATTGCCAGGCGGCTGGCTAAAATGGTCCGGGCTCCTTTTATCAAGGTTGAAGCCAGCAAGTTCACTGAAGTAGGTTATGTCGGGCGGGATGTCGATTCCATGATCCGGGATTTGGTGCAAACCGCCATGCGCATGGTAAGACTGGAGAAAATGGAAGAGGTGGAAGAAAAAGCCGCCCAGCTGGCTGAAGAGAGGCTACTTGATTACCTGGCGCCTCTGCCCAGCCGCCCGGGTCGACAAATGAAAAACCCCTGGGAGTTGTTCATGGGACAGACGCAAGCGAGGCCGGCTGAAGATGAAGACTATCGCTCCGATTTGCAGTCTGCCCGGCAACAAAGAGAGATAATCAGGACCAAACTGGCCCGGCAGGAATTAGAGGAAGAAATGGTCGAGATTGAAGTGGAGGAGAAGAATAATTCTTTCCTGGAGATTATCTCGGCAGCCGGAGTTGAAGATATGGGCATCAACTTGCAGGACAGCCTGGGCGGATTGATCCCCAAGAACACCAAGAAGCGCAAGACCACTGTTCGGGAAGCCAGGCGTATCCTTACCAATGAAGAAGCCAATAAACTGATTGACAGCGATGAGGCCAATCGCGAGGCTATCCGCAGGGTTGAAGAGGATGGATTGGTATTCCTGGATGAAATCGACAAGATAGCCAGCCGAGAAGGGGGTCATGGCCCCGACGTATCCCGCGGGGGAGTTCAGCGCGACATACTGCCTATCGTGGAAGGATCGACCGTAGTCACCAAGTACGGTCCAGTTAAGACCGACCATATTCTGTTCATTGCTGCTGGGGCATTCCATGTCAGCAAGCCTTCTGACCTGATACCTGAACTACAGGGCCGCTTCCCTATACGAGTGGAACTGGAGAGCCTGAGAAAAGATGACCTGGTCCGGATTTTGACCGAGCCTCATAATTCTCTACTGAAACAGTATACGGCCCTCTTGGCTACCGACAGGATAAAGCTCGATTTTACCCCCGCAGCCATTGACTATATAGCTGAAATCGCCTATGAAGTCAATGCGCGCACGGAAAATATCGGTGCCAGGAGGCTTTACACGATTATGGAGAAGGTACTGGAAGACCTGCTGTTTGACTCGCCCCAGGAGGAGACGGTGATCAGCATCGATCAAAGTTTTGTAGCTGCCAGACTCGATCCGATAATCAAGGACGAGGATTTGAGCAGGTATATACTGTAAACCAGGATCAAAGCCGGTTGAAAACGGGATTACATGCCTTGCCAAAGCTTGACGTGTTGTGATATATTACAGAATGATGATTTCACACGCTGGCCGATTGCCGGGAAAGTGCTCCATGCGAGTCTCCCGGGAAGATGAAGCGGCGGAGGATTAAAACTTAACGGAGGTGTGCTTGATTGTCAGTAATTACCATGAAACAGCTGCTGGAAGCCGGGGTTCACTTTGGTCATCAGACCAGGAGGTGGAATCCCAAGATGGACCGTTATATCTATATGGAGAGAAACGGCATCTATATCATTGACCTGCAGCAAACAGTCAAAAAATTTGATGAAGCCTACGCTTTTGTCAAGGACGTGGTTGCCGACGGCAAAGGAGTGCTTTTCGTAGGCACCAAGAAGCAAGCCCAGGAGACCATCAAAGACGAAGCCAGGCGCTGCGAGATGTATTTTGTGAACCAGCGTTGGCTGGGTGGAATGTTGACCAACTACAAAACCATACGTAAAAGGGTCAGCCGCCTGAAAGAGCTGGAAAAAATGGAGGCCGATGGCACCTTCGACCTGCTCAGCAAGAAAGAAGTAGCTCGGCTGAAAAATGAAGCAGAAAGACTGGAAAGATTCCTGGGAGGGATCAAGAATATGGACAAACTGCCGGGAGCGGTGTTTGTGGTTGATCCCCGCAAGGAAAAAATAGCTGTGGCCGAGGCTCGCAAGTTGGGCATCCCGGTAGTGGCAATTGTAGATACCAACTGTGATCCGGATGAAATAGACTATGTTATTCCCGGCAATGATGATGCCATCCGGGCAGTGAGGCTGATATCCAGTAAGATAGCTGACGCAGTGTTGGAAAGCAAACAGGGAGAACAGATTGCGGGATAAGGTTGATGAGAAGGGTGCATAGGTTTTCCTTGACACCCTTTTTTTATGAGTAAAGTTAGAATCAATGCAATGAGTTGAGGAGGATTAGCAGTGGAGATTACAGCAGCCTTAGTGAAGGATTTACGTGAGAGAACCGGAGCCGGGATGATGGACTGCAAGAAAGCCCTGGTCGAGTGCTGCGGGGACATTGAAAAAGCCATAGATGAATTGCGCACCAAGGGACTGGCCAAAGCCGCCAAAAAGGCGGGGCGGGTAGCCAGTGAAGGGGTGGTCATGTCATATATCCATGGCAAAGGGCGTATCGGGGTTTTAGTAGAAGTGAATTGTGAAACCGACTTCGTGGGCAATACCGATGAATTCAGGCAGCTTGCCTACGATATTGCCATGCAGATAGCAGCTTCCAATCCCGATTATGTGAGCCGTGAACAGGTGCCGGCAGAAGAGCTGAACCATGAGCGGGAGGTCCTGAAAGCCCAGGCTCTGGAAGAAGGCAAGCCGGAAAAAGTGATTGAAAAGATGGTAGACGGTCGGATCGAGAAATATTTCAAAGAACATTGCCTGCTTGAGCAGCCCTATATCAAGGACCCGGATAAAACCGTGCAGCAGCTGATTCACGAACATGTGGCCAAAATCGGCGAAAATATAAACGTCCGGAGGTTCGCCCGTTTTGAACTGGGTGAAGGGATCGAAAAAGTCCAGGGTGATTTTGCAGCGGAAGTGATGGCTCAGGTACAAGGTTAAACTTGGACCTGGTAGGCGCATTATTAATAGGGCCAGGATTGGGAGGTAATGGTTTGAATAATCCCAGATACAACAGGGTAATCTTGAAACTCAGCGGTGAGGCTTTGGCTGGAGACAAGGGTTTTGGAATCGACCCGGGGGTTATCACTTCCATTGCCAGGCAGATTGTACAGGTGGCCCGTACCGGCGTGGAAGTTGCAATAGTGGTGGGCGGAGGCAATATTTGGCGAGGTGTTTCCGGCAGTGCCAAGGGTATGGACCGTGCTACTGCTGACTATATGGGAATGCTGGCCACCGTGATCAATTCATTGGCTTTGCAGGATGCCCTCGAAAATGAAGGCATGGTAACAAGAGTCATGTCTGCTATTGAGATGAAAGAAGTCGCGGAACCATACATCCGCAGGCGGGCTATCCGCCATCTGGAAAAGGGCCGGGTAGTCATTTTTGCCGCCGGCACAGGGAATCCATATTTTTCCACTGATACTACCGCTGCCTTGCGCTCAGCCGAAATAGAAGCTCAGGTCATTCTGATGGCAAAAAAAGTCGATGGGGTCTATGACGCGGATCCAGCCACCAATCCAGAGGCTCGCAAATTCGACCATCTTGATTATATCGATGTGATCAAGAGAGGCCTGGGGGTAATGGATTCTACCGCTGCTTCCCTGTGCATGGACAACAATATACCAATCATTGTTTTTGATCTCACTGCCGAAGGCAACATATTGCGTGCGGTCATGGGTGAAAATATCGGAACCTATGTAGGGAGGTAAGAAGATGATTGACGAGATCATGGAAGATGCCGAAAGCAGGATGAACAAAACCATAGAGCATCTTAGTTCCGATTTCGCGGGTATGCGGGCAGGAAGGGCAAACCCAGCCATGGTCGAAAAAATCATGGTCAATTATTACGGAGCGCTGACCCCTTTGAACCAGATGGCCAACATAAATGTCCCGGAAGCGCGGTTGCTGGTTATTAACCCATGGGATAAAGGCAGTATAGCCGAAATAGAGAAAGCAATCATGAAATCAGACTTGGGTATTACCCCGAGCAACGATGGAAACGTGATCAGATTGAATGTACCGCAACTGACGGAGGAACGGAGAAAGGACCTGGTCAAAGTCGTAAAGAAACGCGCCGAGGAAGGCAAGGTTGCTATCCGAAATATCCGCCGTGAAGCCAATGACATGATCAAGGCCAGTGAAAAGGACAAGATGATATCGGAAGATGCCAGTAAAAAGGGACTTGACGAAATTCAGAAAGTCACCGATAAATATATAAAGGACATCGACCAGATATTGCAAATGAAAGAAAAAGAGATCATGGAGGTATAGGCGATGCGGTTCAATATGACCGCAGGTGCCTAAAGAAGTCATATTTGCAATAACACGCCCCCTTTAATGGGGGTTTTATTAATTGTAGCGGGAGAAGGTAAAAAGTGGCGAAGCAGAAAAGTTGGAGGGCAGACCAGCTCGATCCCAGCCGCATGCCCAGGCATGTAGCGATCATCATGGATGGGAATGGCCGCTGGGCGCAAAAGAAATTACTGCCCAGAACCATGGGGCACAGAGCTGGCATGGCAGCTCTGAAAAAGGTGGTTGAGGCTTGTGACGAATTGCATATCCCTTATCTCACCGTTTTCGCTTTCTCCACCGAAAATTGGAAGCGTCCGATAACGGAAGTGGAGTATCTCATGAACCTGCTGGTGGAATTCCTGCATAAAGAGCTGCAGGAATTACATGACCATAATGTGCAAATCAATATCATCGGTGACTATACAGTCATCCCCAGGCAATGCCAGGTCGAAATCGACCGGGCCCTGGAAATGACCCGCAACAACACCGGATTGGTATTTACCATCGCCCTCAATTACGGTTCCCGGAGGGAAATCATCGATGCAGTCAAATGCGTTGCCGAAAAAATTCAAGCCGGGCAACTGGAAGCCCTGCAAATTGATGAGGCTAGTTTTTCCGCCATGCTTTACACCCGCAATCTGCCTGATCCCGACTTGTTGATTCGCACCGCCGGAGAGATGCGGATCAGCAATTTCATGTTATGGCAGATTGCTTACAGTGAGATTGCAGTCACGCAAACCCTGTGGCCTGACTTCACCCGTGAAGATTTGATCAAATCTCTCCTGGATTATCAGAACCGGGAGCGGCGTTATGGAGGTTTAAGCAAATGAACAGTGGTCGGGGGAGTCTATGCTAAAAACCAGGATATTCACCGCAATTTTCGGTATTCCCATTCTTCTGGGAGCTCTCTATATGGGGGGGCTGGTCTGGCAGCTGTTGGTCTTTGTGCTGGCCACAGTGGCCCTCGGGGAATATTTGAGCATGATCCGCATCAAAGTTGGCCATGCCTTGCATGTACCCGCTTATCTGCTTACCTACCTGCTTCTCCTGGGTCCTTTATGGACTGAGGACCTGAAATTGACTTTGGGCCTGGGGCTGCTCGTGCTAATAGGGTCTTTGCTGTTGCGTTATCCGGACCTGCAACTGGAAGATGTTGCCTTGAGCCTTACCGGAGCCATCTATTGCGGATTTACTTTCAATTTTGCGCTTATCATGCGCGAAGCTGGCCAACCATGGATCTACCTTTTGCTGGCCTTGCTGCTGACCTGGAGCAGTGATGTCGGGGGTTATGCATTTGGCCGCTTATGGGGAAGAAACAAGCTGGCTCCTGCCCTGAGCCCGTCCAAAACCTGGGAGGGGGCCTTGGGTGCAGTAATTTTCAGCATTTCCACGGCGGTGCTTTTTGGATTAGCGGTTAGCCATTTGGATATTGTCTGGTGGCAAGCAGCATTGATAGGTATTATCGCCAGCCTGGCTGCCCAAATTGGCGACCTCTGGGAGTCCTCGATTAAAAGATGGGCAGGAGTCAAGGATGCTGGCCGCATTTTACCGGGACACGGGGGAGTCCTGGATCGCTTCGACAGTTTCATGCTAGTCCTGCCGGTGATGTATTATGGATTGAAGCTGCTGGGCCAGGGCTAACAGCAGGAATGGACCGACCTGATCCCAAACTGTTGTACAACGCTTTAAAAAGCGAGGTGGAGAATATGGATCCCGAATTGCAGTTAAATCTTAAGAGACTGGTGAAGTGGGCCTTATATTTCATGATGCTCGCTACCATTTACCTGGTTTTCACTTATTTATTTCCCATGCTGGGGCTACTGGCCTCCCGACTGCCAGGTATAATCTTGCCGTTTGTATTCGCCGTTCTTCTGGCTCTCCTTATCGAACCGGTGGTGGATGTTTTTGAGAAGTATGCCCGGCTTAAAAGGGTATGGGCAGTTTTGGTCAGCTTGTTGCTGGTTATCACCGGTTTTGTGCTGGTAGTGGTGGCAGGGGTGACCGTAATCATCAAGGAGATGTCTTCGCTCTACTGGCTGGCTTTGGCCTATACGGACAGGATCATAGGACAGGTCATGAGTTCAGTCAGTGACATTAAGTTGTTCTACTTGCAGCTAAATTTACCGCCCCAGTTACAGAACGCCCTGCAGGATAACCTGCAAAGCGGACTGGAGTTACTGCAGAAAGTGCTCAATATAAGTATTGAAGCCATGATCCAAGCGGTGGGAAAACTGCCCGGTTTGCTGATTTTCCTGGCTATTGCTGCAGTAGCTGCTTTTTTGATCACGAAGGACCGGGCTCTGATTCGCAGCTTTGTGGTCGGCAGTTTTCCGGAAAGCAAACGGGAACAGACCACCCGGGTCATCAGTGACCTGCTGAAAGCCCTCAGCGGCTTCGTGAAAGCCTACAGCATTCTCATATCCATCACCGGTATACTGACCATGGTATCCTTGAAAATAATGGGAGTGGAATATGCCTTCACCTTGGGCGTTATGACCGGGCTAATGGATGTTTTGCCTATTATTGGTCCCGGTGCGATATTCATTCCCTGGACCCTCTGGGAATTCATCACTGGCCATACCAGCATGGCTATGGGCCTGCTGTTCGTCTATGTGCTGATCACTGTAGTCAGGCAATTCGCTGAGCCCAAGATAGTTGGAGACAGCATCGGGCTCCACCCGCTGGCCACTCTGATTTCATTATATGTAGGCCTGCAATTAGGGGGCGTAGCCGGCATGATCATGGGGCCGGTAGTGGTGGTCATCTTTATCGCCTTTTACCGGGCCGGTTTGCTGCAGAAGTGGGATTGGAGGAAAAAATAACCATGAAGGAGCCGCTCAAACTTGTCATACTCGGTTCCACCGGGTCAATAGGGATGCAGGCTCTGCAAGTGGTGGACCAGCATCCTGATCACTTCCAAGTCGTGGGCTTGGCTGCCCGGGATGAAATCGAACAGTTAGCCCAACAAGTGCACAGGTACAGGCCCCTGGCAGCAGGACTGGGGGATGACAATTGTTATGATGCTCTCAAATCCCGGCTGGCGGGAAAAACTCAGCTTTTAATGGGCATAGAGGGTATGTGTGAGATGGCGGCGCTGCCAGATGCAGATATAATAGTTACGGCCTTGAGCGGAGCCGTTGGGATCAAGCCCACCCTGGCTGCGATCACCCAGGGCAAGCGGATAGCCCTGGCCAACAAAGAGACCCTGGTGGCAGCCGGTGATCTGGTGATGGAACTGGCGAAACAGCGAGGCGCTCAGATTATCCCGGTAGACAGTGAGCATTCTGCGATTTTTCAGTGTCTGGCCGGGGAGCATGCCGCCCTGAGAAATCTCTGGCTTACGGCTTCCGGCGGACCATTTCGAGACTTTGAAACCGAACAATTAGCCGGGGTCACGGTAGAAATGGCCCTCCAGCACCCCAATTGGAAAATGGGGCCCAAGATCACCGTCGATTCGGCAACGATGATGAACAAAGGGCTTGAAGTGATAGAAGCTCACCATCTTTTTGGAGTAGAATACGACCATATCAAGGTCCTGGTGCAACCGGAAAGTGTGATCCATTCCATGGTAGAATTAGTGGACGGATCCTTTTTAGCCCACCTGGGGGCAGCTGACATGCGTATCCCGATTCAATATGCCCTGACCTATCCGCACCGGCTGGAATCACCGGCTCCAGCCCTGGATTTCGGTGCGCTGGGATCTATAAATTTTCGCAAGCCCGATGACAAGAGATTTCCCTTGTTGGCCACGGCCTATAAGGCAGGCCAGCTGGGAGGAACCATGCCGGCAGTTATGAATGCCGCCAATGAAGTGGCGGTACATGGGTTTCTGAATCGCCGGCTGGGATTCCTGGATATAGCTCGACTGGTCCATGCCGTGATGGATAATCACCAACCTTCGGCCTCACCGGGACTCGAGGAAATATTGGCCTCAGACCAATGGGCCCGAGATTTCTGCTCTAAATTGATCACCAAAGGGGGACTCTAAATGACTATTATCACCGCGTTGATCATACTGGCGGTACTGATCCTGGTTCACGAATGGGGACATTTCATCGTAGCCCGCCGAATTGGCATCCCAGTTCACGAATTCAGCCTGGGTTTTGGCCGCAAACTCTATTCTACGCGCAAGAATGGGGTCGAGTATTCACTCAGGCTCATCCCCATGGGGGGATTTGTGCGTATGGCCGGGGAAGAACCAGGTGACATGAACGACCCGGATGGCTACAACAACCGCAGACCCTGGGAGAAAGTCGGGGTGGCCTTTTCCGGTCCATTCATGAATTTTGTCCTGGCAGTCCTTATTTTCATTTACACTTTTGCAGTCATAGGTGTTCCCCAAGCATCTCCCGAAGCAGTGATCGGAGAATTGGTGAGCGGCAAACCGGCAGCCAGTGCAGGTTTACAGGTCGGGGACCGCATCCTGCAGGTCAACAACGTCCCTATCACCAGTTGGGATGAATTCGTCGGCATGATCCATGCCAATGAAAGCGGGACCACGATGCAATTTCTGGTCGAAAGGGATGCTGGCACGGCTGTCTATAACATAGAACCAGTGGTTGATGAACAAGCCGGGTATCCCATAATAGGCGTTTATCCTCAGCTGCAATATGTCCGGCAAAATGTCATGGATGCTATTAAACTGGGTTTTATACAAACTTACGATACTACCGCCCTGCTGCTGGGGGGATTGGGGCAGCTGTTCACCGGTGCGGTCGCCCCCACTGAACTGGCAGGACCGGTAGGGATCACCAGAATGGTGGGTGAGGCAGCACAAGGCGGGATGATCTATTTGCTCAGTTTTACCGCCTTCCTAAGCATCAATCTGGGCATCATCAACCTCTTGCCGATTCCAGCCCTGGATGGGAGCAGAATCGTTTTCGCCCTGGTGGAATCTGTGCGCCGGAAACCGTTGGACCCGGAAAAAGAAGGCATGATCCACTGGCTGGGTTTCATATTCCTGATTCTAATCATCATTTTTGCTACTTATAACGACCTGGTCAGACTTATCAGAGGGTGATGAAATGCGCCGCAATACGAGAACCATCAAGTTAGGCAGTGTGGAGATTGGGGGAGCCAATCCTATCGCGGTCCAATCCATGACCAACACCGACACCCGGGATGTGCGGGCTACAGTGGCCCAGATAAATAGGCTGGAAGAGGCTGGCTGTGAGATTATTCGAGTGGCGGTCCTGGACCAGGAGGCTGCAGATGCCATAAAGTCGATCAAACAAAATATTGCTATACCACTGGTTGCGGACATTCATTTCGATTATCGCCTGGCCCTGCAGAGCCTGGC
Source organism: uncultured Syntrophomonas sp. (assembly GCA_964647335.1). Taxonomy (GTDB): domain Bacteria; phylum Bacillota; class Syntrophomonadia; order Syntrophomonadales; family Syntrophomonadaceae; genus PHAA01. Next base: position 11,622 of record CAZYGL010000004.1, read on the forward strand.
AGCAGGGGCAGATGGCCTGAGGATCAATCCGGGCAATATAGGAGAGCGCTGGAAAGTGGCGGAAGTTGTGTCAGCCTGCAAGGAGAGACACATTCCCATCCGGATTGGGGTCAACGCGGGCTCCCTGGATAAGCGAATCCTGGAACGCTACGGTACAGTGTGTGCAGAAGCTATGGTAGATAGTGCCCTGGAAAATGTCAGGATATTGGAGGACCTTGATTTTCATGAAATCAAGGTCTCCTTGAAGTCATCTTCGGTTTTGATGAGCCTGGCCGCATATCGCCGCATGGCCAATGCTGTCGATTACCCCTTGCACCTGGGGATCACCGAGGCTGGGACCAAGGACCGGGCCCTGATCAAATCGGCCCTTGGAATAGGGATGTTACTTTATGAAGGAATTGGAGATACGATCCGTTTCTCCCTGACTGCGGACCCACTGGATGAAGTATGGGCTGCCTATGAATTGCTGCGCGTTTTGGAGCTGCGCCAACGTGGGGTGGAGCTGATATCCTGCCCCACTTGCGGCCGCTGTGAGATCGACCTGATAAGCCTGGCCGAGGAGATAGACCGCCGGGTGCGCCCTATGAGCGAATCCTTGAAGGTGGCGGTCATGGGTTGTGTGGTCAACGGCCCGGGTGAAGCCCGGGATGCAGACATCGGCATTGCGGGGGGCAGGGGATTCGGGCTGTTATTTCGCAAAGGAGAAATAGTGAAAAAAATCCCTGAAGGTGAATTGGTTGAGAACCTGTTGGCAGAAATCGACCAGTTCAAATCATGACGGGGATAAAATCGACCAGGCGGATTACTTGGAAGTAAACGAGCTGATCCGAACCGCAGTCACGGATAAGGAGGAAGGAATTTGAAGGCATCCCATTTGTTTTATCCTACTTTGAGGGAGGTTCCCAGTGAAGCTGAAATAGTCAGCCACCAATTGCTGCTCAGGGCAGGATTTATCAGGAAGACCTCAGCGGGGGTCTATAGTTACCTGCCACTTGCCAGGAGGGTCCTCAGGAAAATCGAGACCATAGTGCGGGAAGAGATGGACAAAGCCGGTGGCCAGGAAGTGCTGATGCCGATTATTCAGCCCCGGGAATTGTGGGAGAAATCTGGACGCTGGTCAGTATACGGCGATGAGATGTTCCGCCTCCAGGACCGTCATAAAAGGGATTTCGCCCTGGGGCCCACCCATGAAGAGATAATAACCACCCTGGTAAATGGCGAGGTGCACTCATATCGCCATTTGCCCTTGATGCTTTACCAGATCCAAAACAAATACCGGGATGAGATCCGCCCCCGCTTCGGGTTGATGCGGGGACGGGAATTCATCATGAAGGACTTATATTCATTTGATGAGGATGATGCAGGTTTAAGCATCGCCTACCAGAAAATGTATGCTGCCTACTGCAATATCTACGACCGACTGAACTTGAAATACCGGGTAGTGGAGGCGGACAGCGGAGCTATAGGCGGCAACGAGAGCCATGAATTCATGGTGCTGGCTGAAAGCGGGGAATGTACAGTTCTGTACTGCGATATGTGTGACTATGCAGCCAATGTGGAAAAAGCCGAATGCTATAACCCGGCGGCTGTTATCCAGACAGAAGAGCAAAAGCCCCGGGAAAAGATTCATACCCCTGGTCTGCGGACCATATATGACCTGGTGGAAAGCTTGGGGATTCCTGAAAACCAGCAGGTCAAAACCCTTATGTACTGCGCGGATGGAGAACTGGCAGCCGTGGTCATGAGGGGTGACCGGGATGTGAATGAAATCAAACTCAAGAATGCCCTTAAATGCAGCCAATTGTTCATGGCTGATGAAAACATGGTGCGCCAGCAGTGTGGAGCCGGATTTGGTTCACTGGGGCCCGTTCAACTTGGGACTAGAGTCTATATGGACCAGGAGGTGGCCCAGATGGCCAACTTCAGCTGCGGAGCCAACCAGGATGACTACCATTTCATCAATGTCAATCCGGGACGGGATTTTGTTCCCGACGGCGTTTTTGACCTGCGCAATGCTGTTGCCGGGGATTTATGCCCGGTTTGCGGTGGGACGCTGGACGCCCTGAGAGGGATAGAGGTAGGGCATATATTCAAACTGGGCACTAAATACTCAGATGCCTTGGAAGCCACTTACCGCAATGCTGCCGGCGAGGAGAAGTCTATGGTCATGGGGTGCTATGGCATCGGCATTTCTCGCACCATGGCGGCTGCGGTTGAGCAGAACAATGACAGTGATGGCATTATATGGCCGCTTCCAATCGCCCCCTACCAGATCATCATCATCCCTGTCAATGCCAAAAAGGCCGAACAAATCCAGGCGGCGGAGGACATCTATAGGCAGTTGTCGTCCGAGGGCTGGGAGGTAATTCTTGACGACCGCGACGAGAGAGCCGGGGTCAAGTTCAAGGATGCCGACTTGATAGGCATTCCGATCAAAATCACTATCGGACCCAAATCATTGCAGGAAAACCAGGTGGAAGTGAAGAAAAGATGGGAAGGAGATTCAGAGCTCATACCCATTGAGGGTATCTCCGCAAGAGTCCGGGAGATCATCGGTCCAGAGCTGTCAACCACAAAATAGGCGGAGTAGGTGACTCGATGTCGACATGGGAAATTATTTTGAAACTGACCCTGGCATGTATACTAGGTGGACTGATAGGCATTGAGCGGGAGAGTTTGAACCGCCCGGCTGGATTCAGGACTTATACTTTAGTTTGCGTTGGTTCGGCGCTGGCCATGGTGGTTTCCCTGGATATGTATTTTCAGTATTATCAGAACGTCAATGCCGATCCGGGCAGGATTGCCGCCCAGGTGGTCAGCGGAATAGGATTTCTGGGCGCCGGTACGATAATGAAAGAAGGAGCTACGGTAAGGGGCTTGACTACTGCAGCGGGTCTCTGGGGTGTAGCCTGTATCGGTCTGGCAGTAGGCGCCGGCATGTATGTTCCTGCTATAGTCACCACTGGCTTGATCCTATTTGTCCTGATTTACTTCGCCAAATTCGAGGAATATTTCACCGGCACCCGTGTATATAAGGGACTAGTGCTGGTTGTGAACGATGAACCGGGCCAGGTCGGTATCATAGGCTCAATGCTGGGGGAACTCGGGGTGTTGATCAAGAATATAAGCCTTAACCGACTGGAAGACAATCAGCTGGAGGTAGAATTACTGCTTAGTTTGCCGCCGGAAATGACTATCGAGGAGGTCATAAAGAATCTGGCTGTGGCCAAAGGAGTACAAAACATTGACCGCTTAAATTAAGATCAGGGTCGTTAAGGAGGATACCATGACTCTGTATTTTCAGGATTTTATCAGGGACAAGATTGATATTCGCCTGGTCCATGCATGGAAGGGTGCGGTGATAAACCAGGTTGAGGTCTGCAAAGGGAAAAAGGCCTGGAGAATTGAACTCATCACCCAGGAATTGGTGCACAGCCAAATACTTGAGGATACACGTACACAACTGAGAGACTACCATGAATTTCTGGAAGACATCGAACTGGTTCCGGTATGGAGGGATTCAGCCCGTTGTCTGCAAAAATTACTGGATGAACGGCAGGAGGATTTATCCTCCAGTTTGTTTCCTGAGGCAAAATGTGCCGGTTTGTGGTCGGAGCTGACTTTGAAATACGATCATCATCGCATCGACATCTGCTGCGATTCCCAGGCAATTTATGAGCAGGTCATTGATGCCGATATCTGCACAAGGTTGGCAGAATGGCTGTGGAGAGAGTACCTGCAGCAGGTACTGGTCAGGGCGATATTGGCAGGCCAGGAACAGTCCCGTCCCATCCAGCCGGGCCTTATCAGTCATGGGCCTATCGATACAATCGCGGTCCGGACCGATCAACCTTCTGCGCTTAAAAAAGGAGCCGGGAGCCGGGAACGGAAAAAGCGTACTGCACCTATTCGGGAAAATGCAGTGCCCATCATTGGACTTGAGGAAGGTCAGAAAAATGCAGTAGTTGCTGGTGAAGTCTGGAATAAGGAGATCACTACCTATAATGAAGGCAATCTAAGGGTCGACTATTGGCTGTCGGATGGCAGCGACAGCGTAGTTGTAAGAGCATTCTGGGATCACAGTGCTGAAGACAAGATAAAAATCGGCGACCACATCAAGGTCAAAGGCAGCTACCATGTGGCCAAAAATCTCAAAGAACCTGCTCTCTACCTTTTATGCTACAATCCGTTGGACAAAGAGCAGCGCCAGGATAAATCTCCTCTCAAGAGGATTGAACTCCATGCCCATACCAAGATGAGCTCATTGGACGGGCTGACCGAGATAAAGGATTTGGTTCAGCGTGCAGCTGAATGGGGACATTCTGCCGTTGCTATTACTGATCATGGCTGTATACAGGCGTTCCCCGTTGCGCATTCGGCATTGCAGGAAATCAACCGCAGCCGGACGGATGAACAAAAGTTTAAATTGATATACGGGGTGGAGGCCTACCTGGTAGAGGAAGACAAAAAGGACCGCCCCTTCCACATCATTATCCTGGCCCGTAACCGTCAGGGACTGAAGAACCTCTACCGCTTAGTCAGCAACAGCTATCTGGACAACTTCTATCGCCAGCCCCGCATCTTGCGCCGGGATTTGGAATCCTATCGGGAAGGACTGTTATTCGGGACTGCTTGTGAGGCAGGCGAGCTGTTCCAGGCTTTGTTGAGGGGCGAAGGCAAGGAAGCCCTGCAGCGGATAGCCGATTTTTACGATTATTTCGAAGTTCAGCCCCGGACCAACAATGCTTTCCTGCTGCGCAGGGGTGCAGTCGCCACCGAAACTGATCTGCTGGCGATCAACCGCCAGATCGTTGAATTGGGCCGCAGCATCGGCAAACCGGTGGTTGCCACCGGGGATGTGCATTTCCTGGATCCCGAAGATGAGAAATACCGTATGATAATGAAATCGGCCCTTGATTTTGATGATGCAGAGGACCCTATGCCTCTATATTTTAGGACCACGGAGGAAATGCTAGAAGAGTTCGCCTACCTGGGCCAAGCGGAAGCCCATCGTATAGTGGTGGATGATCCCGCCCGGGTAGCGCAGCAGATCGAACATTTGCAGCCAGTTCCCGATGGATTCTATCCCCCCAAGATTCAAGGGGCTGAAGAGGAGATAACCGCTCTCACCTGGCGCAAAGCCCATGCTGTATATGGACCTAAGCTTCCGCCTCTTGTGGAAGAACGCATAAAAAGGGAGCTGGACTCCATCATCGGCCATGGTTATTCCGTGCTCTACCTGGTGGCTCACAAGCTGGTCAAGAAATCAAATGATGACGGCTACCTGGTCGGGTCCCGCGGATCGGTGGGGTCTTCGCTGGTTGCTTTCCTGACGGGGATCACCGAGGTTAACGCCCTGCCGCCCCACTATATCTGCCGGGCATGTCATTATTTCGAGACCATTGACAGCGATACCCTGGGTTGCGGGGCCGATTTGCCGGACCGGCTTTGCCCTGGGTGCGGCACAGCGCTGGCCAAGGACGGTTTCGATATCCCCTTCGAGACTTTCATGGGTTTTGAGGGGGATAAGGTACCCGATATCGATCTTAATTTTTCCGGAGACTACCAGAGCCGGGCCCATCAATATGTTGAAGAACTATTCGGGCGTGCCAACGTATTCAGAGCGGGCACGATTTCAACCATTGCTGATAAAACCGCGTTTGGCTTTGTCAAAAAATATGCTGAGAAAAAGGACCTTGATATCAAGAATTCGGAAATGACACGCCTGGCGCGAGGCATGACCGGAGTACGCCGCACCACAGGCCAGCACCCGGGTGGATTGATAGTGGTCCCCCATGACAGCGACATTTTGGATTTTACCCCCTTGCAGCACCCTGCTGA
>CAZYGL010000004.1:17562-18658 GCA_964647335.1 uncultured Syntrophomonas sp.
ACCCATTTTGTACGTGGGATGCTGGAGACAACCAGGCCTACCACATTTTCTGAACTGGTCAGAATAAGCGGGCTTTCGCACGGAACCGATGTTTGGCTCAACAATGCTCAGCAGCTGATAAAAGACCAGATAGCAAGCCTGAGCGAGGTTATTTGTACCAGAGACGATATCATGACTTATCTTATCTACAAACAGATGGACAAAAACCAGGCTTTCGATATTATGGAGAGGGTGCGCAAGGGCAAAGGATTGAGTGCCCAGCAGGTAAAGCTGATGCAGACCACCCAGATTCCGGATTGGTATATTGGGGCTTGCCAGAAAATAAAGTATATGTTCCCTAAAGCTCATGCGGTGGCCTATGTGACAATGGCTTTTCGCATCGCCTGGTTCAAAATCAACTATCCCTTGGCCTTCTACGCCAGCTTTTTCGGAGTCCGGGCCGAGGATTTCGAGGCTTCAACCATCCTGGCCGGATACGATGCAGTATGCAAACGCATCAAGGAAATTGAAAAAATGGGGCTGTCTGCTCCCCAGAAAGAACGCAAACTCATTACGATCCTGGAATTGGCAAGGGAAATGTATGCCCGGGGATACCATTTCAAACCGGTGGACATATACCACTCTGACGCACATAAATTTATCATCGATGGTACGGGTTTGATCCTGCCCTTTGCAGCCCTTCCCAATATAGGTGCAGCCGCAGCCCAGGGCATAATCCTGAGCCGCCGGGAAGGGCCTTACATATCGATCGAGGATTTCCAGAGCCGGACCCGCATGAACAAGAGTGTGATGGATATGCTGCGCCAGGAGCAATGTTTTATTGACCTGCCGGAAAAAAGTCAGATCAGCCTGTTTGCCTGAACGAGGCTGGCAGATCACAATATACTGCGATAAACTTGTATAAAAACAAGTCCGTGTGATATACTTCTTATGTATCTTGCTAATAGTTTATTAGAAGAGTGGGTAACGGCCCACTCTTTCTATTGTAATATCCCGGGAATCCCGCAAAGTGGGGGAATAGTCAATGAGCCGCCAACTGTTTCAAGCTCAGGTTAGAGAGACCATTGCCAGGAAACTTCATCAACATGGCATTGAA
>CAZYGL010000005.1:0-18486 GCA_964647335.1 uncultured Syntrophomonas sp.
GTGTCAGCCATCGCCGTCAAACATAAATACACCCTGACCATCGGCCGTACCCACGGGGTACACGGAGAGCCCACTACTTTCGGGCTGAAGATGGCGATCTGGTTCACTGAACTGAACCGGGATATCCTGCGCCTGCGCCAGGCCCGGGAAGTTATTGCCTGCGGAGCCATATCCGGTGCGGTGGGCAATTTTGCCCATCTTCACCCCCAGGTGGAGGAATATGTCTGTGAGAAAATGGGCTTGAATTGCTGCTCGGTATCCACCCAGGTTATCCAGCGCGATCGCCATGCCCAATTGATGACTACTCTGGCGGTTGTAGCCAGTTCCCTGGAGAAAATGGCCACGGAGATCAGAAACCTGCAGCGAACCGAGATCCTCGAAGTGGAGGAGCCATTTCAGAAAGGCCAGAAGGGATCATCAGCCATGCCCCATAAACGCAATCCGATGATGAGCGAACGGGTTGCCGGTTTATCAAGGGTGGTGAGGGGCAATGCCCTGGCAGCTTTGGAAAATGTGGCCCTTTGGCATGAACGGGATCTGACCCACTCTTCGGTGGAGCGGGTAATAATCCCGGACAGCTGCATCCTGCTGGATTACATGCTGCAGAAATTTATCGCCATCATGGAAGGCCTGGTGGTTTATGAGGATAACATGGCCCGCAACCTGGAGAAAACCCTGGGATTGGTATTCTCCGGGCAGCTGCTCCTGGCTCTGGTGGGAAAAGGCATGCTGCGGGAAGATGCGTACAGGATCGTCCAGACCCGCGCCATGCAGAGCTGGAGTGAACAGGTCAGCTTCAAGGAATTGGTCCTGGATGACCCGGCCATCATGGCCAGTCTGGATCCTGATGAAATCGAAAAGATCTTCGATTATGGCATCTATACTTCCAATGTAGACTATATTTTCAAGCGCTGCGGGTTGGAGTAAGCAAAAGAGGGGATGAATGATATGACAGCAGGCCAGTTGATGTACGAAGGTAAAGCCAAGCAGATTTACAGCACCGATGATCCCAACCAGGTTCTAATGAAATACAAGGATGAGGCCACTGCTTTCGACGGCTTGAAAAAGGGGATCATCGAGAATAAAGGCATTGTCAACAACCGGGTCTCCAACCTTCTCTTCGGGCTCCTGGAAAAGGAGGGCATCGAGACCCACCTGGTCAAACAGATCGACGAGCGCAACGTCTTGGTCAAGAATTTGCGCATTATACCGGTGGAAGTGGTGGTGCGCAACCTGATCGCCGGGAGCCTGGCCAAACGGGTGGGCAAAGAGGAGGGCATGCCCCTGCCTGCTACTATTATCGAGCTCTATTACAAAAATGACGAGTTGCATGATCCCATGATCAACGAATATCATGCCCGAGTCCTGGGCTGGGCTACCGATGAAGAGCTCAAGGAGATGCATTCCCAGGCGGAGCGGATCAATGAGATTTTGAAAAAGTTCTTCGACAGTATCGGCATCATCCTGGTGGACTTCAAATTGGAATTTGGACTCTACCAGGGCCGGGTCATCCTGGGTGATGAGATCTCCCCGGATACCTGCCGCCTGTGGGATAAGGAGAGCCTGGAAAAACTGGACAAGGATCGGTTCAGGCGCGACCTGGGCAAAGAGGCGGAAGCCTACCAGGAAGTGGTGCGCCGCATAGAAACAGCAGTCGCCGCAGTCAACGGTTAATAATCGCGCATTGCGCTCAGGGGGAATGAATATGTATAAGGCCAATATCTATGTGACTCTGAAAGAAGGAGTATTAGATCCTCAAGGGGATGCGGTCCGCAAGTCCCTGCAGGTTTTGAACTATCAGGGCGTGAACCAGGTGAGGATCGGCAAATTCATCGAGGTCTGGCTGGAAACTGACGATTTGGCCACTGCCCAGAGGGAACTTGAGGAGATGAGCGACAAAATGCTGGCCAATCCGGTAATTGAGAATTTCCGGGTGGAGATAGTGGAGGTATAGGGAAAATGAAATTTGGCGTGGTCGTATTCCCAGGTTCAAACTGTGATGCCGACTGTTACCATGTAGTCAAGGAAGTGCTGGGCCAGGAAGCCCAATATATCTGGCACAAAGACACGGCGGTGGCAGGCTTTGACGCCCTGATACTGCCGGGGGGATTTTCCTATGGGGACTACCTGCGGACCGGGGCTATCGCCCGCTTCTCGCCGGTAATGCCAGCGGTAGTGGATTTCGCCGATCAGGGCGGATTGGTCATCGGCATCTGCAATGGTTTTCAGATCCTGCTCGAAGCTGGCCTCCTGCCGGGGGCAATGCTTCGCAACCGCAGCCTGAAATTCATCTGTGCCCCCGTGAACCTCAAAGTGAAACGCCAGGATACGGCTTTTACCAACCAGCTGGAGCTTGATCAGGTCATAACCGTACCTATAGCCCATGGAGAAGGCAATTACTATTGTGATGCGGCTACCCTGGAGCAATTGGAGCGGGACAATCGCATCGTTTTCACATATTGCGGGCCGGACGGTGATGAGGATGCCATCTTCAATCCCAATGGCTCTTTAGCCAATATTGCAGGAATACTTAACCAGGCGGGCAATGTGTTGGGCATGATGCCCCATCCGGAAAGATGTTCCGAAGCTATAGTGGGCGGCACTGACGGCTATCATATCTTTGCATCGATGCTCAAAACCATGGAGGAGGTGAGGCGCTAATGAGTGAACTGACTTACCGGGAGATGGGCCTTACCGATGAGGAGTACCAGAATATCAAGGCGATCCTGCAGCGTGAGCCAAACTACCTGGAAACCGGGATATTTTCGGTCATGTGGTCGGAACATTGCGGGTACAAAAACTCCCGCCCTCTGCTTAAAAACTTTCCCACTGACGGACCCCAGGTAATTCAGGGCCCGGGGGAAAACGCCGGGGTAGTTGATATAGGCGAGGGAATGGCCCTCGTTTTCAAGATCGAAAGCCATAATCATCCCTCCGCCATCGAGCCCTACCAGGGCGCTGCCACAGGGGTAGGAGGCATAGTGCGGGATATCTTCACCATGGGAGCCCGGCCTATTGCCTCTCTAAATTCCTTGCGTTTCGGCAACCCCAGTGATGCCAGAGTCAGGGAGCTCCTGTCAGGCGTGGTAGCCGGGATCGGGGATTACGGCAACTGTTTGGGAATTCCTACCGTGGGCGGGGAAGTATATTTCAATGATGCTTATCGGGGCAATCCCCTGGTCAACGCCATGTGCGTGGGCTTGGCCAAACAGGATGAAATAGCTTATGCGGTGGCTTCCGAGGTTGGCAGCACCATCATGATCGTGGGAGCCAAGACCGGCCGCGATGGGATCCACGGGGCGACTTTCGCTTCGGAGGAGTTGTCGGATAAATCCCAGGAAAAACGGCCCGCGGTGCAAGTGGGGGACCCGTTTATGGAGAAACTGCTGATCGAAGCCTGCCTGGAGCTGATAAAAGAAGACCTGGTAGCAGGTATGCAGGACCTGGGCGCTGCCGGGCTCACCAGTTCTATCGCTGAATGTGCCAGCAAGAAAGGCCGGGGGGTAGAGGTCGATGTGCTCAAAGTACCCCGCCGGGAGTCTGGGATGATCCCTTACGAAGTGATGCTTTCCGAATCACAGGAAAGGATGCTGATAATACCCCGGGCCGGGACCGAAGCCCGGATCGAGGCTATTTTCGATAAATGGGGTCTGGATGCGGTCGCTATCGGCAAAGTAACAGCCGACGGAATTTTCCGGGTCATGGAGGGTGATCGGGTGTGCGGTGAAGTCCCAGTCATGGCTTTGACCGAAGGCTGCCCGGTATATGTGCGGGAGGGGGCTGAGCCTGATTATTATCAGCCAGCACGAAATTTCGATCTGGGATCATTGCTCCCCGTAAATCCACAGGAAGCCCTGGAGAAACTGCTGGCTTCGCCCAATATCGCCAGCAAGAAATGGGTCTATTCCCAGTATGACCACCAGGTAATGATCAATACCGCCATCGTTCCAGGGGCGGGAGATGCAGCAGTTTTGCGGATCAAAGGCAGCCGCAAGGGCATAGCCCTGGTGACAGACTGCAACAGCCGCATGGTATACCTTGATCCTTATCGGGGCGGTATGATGGCGGTTTGCGAAGCCGCCCGCAATTTGGCCTGTGTGGGGGGCAAGCCCCTGGCTCTGACCAACTGCCTCAATTTCGGCAATCCGGAAAAACCGAATATCTACTGGCAGATGCAAAATGCGATTGCCGGCATGAGTGCTGCGGCCAGGGCCCTGGATACCCCGGTGGTCAGCGGCAATGTCAGCTTATATAATGAAACCGCGGCTGGGGCCATCTATCCCACCCCTACGGTGGGAATGGTGGGAGTGCTGAAGGATGTGGAACAGCGTTGCGATATGGCCTTCAAGGGCCAGGGGGACTTGGTGGTCTTCCTGGGCAGGGTGCGCCAGGAGTTGGGCGGTTCAGAGTTCTTGAGTGTTTGCCACGGCCTGGAAACCGGCGAGGTCCCGGAAACCTACCTGGAAGAGGAGAAGGAGCTCTTGCAGCTGGTGCAGACCCTGATCCAGAACAAAATCCTCCAGTCCTGCCACGATATCTCAGAAGGCGGGCTGGCGGTCACGGTGGCTGAATCATCCATAAAAGGCAGGATCGGCTGCCATATCAAGCTCAACTGTGGTGAATTTTCCAAAGTGGGGATACTGTTCTCTGAAGCTCCGGGCCGGGTGGTAGCCAGTGTGAAACGCGCTGATATGGACCGCCTGGTGCAGACAGTCGTGGAGTTCGGGGTGGAAATGAGGATTATAGGCACTGTGGGCGGGGACCACCTCGTCTTTGAAGATAACGGCACCGAGATTATACGCCTAGCGGTTCAGGAAGCTTCCGAGACTTGGGAAGGAGCAATCGGATGTTTCATGAAATAGATGACAAATTTCATGATGAATGTGGTGTTTTCGGGATATTTATGCAAAATCCCGATACTATGACCGATGCCGCCCGGACTGCTTTTTATGGGCTTTATGCCTTGCAGCACCGGGGTCAGGAAAGCGCGGGCATAGCGGTGGCAGATGACCGCCATATAGGTCTGCACAAGGGAATGGGACTGGTTGCGGATGTGGTAAAACCTCACCATATCGACAATCTGCGGGGGCACATCGCCATTGGGCACGTCCGCTATTCGACCACTGGAGGCAGTGCTCTGGTCAATGCCCAGCCGCTGGTGTTCCATTACCTCAAAGGAATGGTGGCCCTGTCCTATAACGGCAACCTGGTCAACACGGTGGAATTGAAGAAGAGGCTGGAGACCTATGGTTCGGTATTCCAGACCACAACCGATACCGAGGTGATAGCCAATCTGCTGGCCCGCTATTCCCAGGATGACCTGGAGGACGCCTTGAACAAAGCCATGATCGACATCAAGGGGGCCTTTGCCCTGATCATAATGACCGAGGACAGGATGCTGGGGGTGCGGGACCAGATGGGCATCCGGCCGCTTTGTATCGGCAACCTGCATGGCGACTACATCCTGGCCTCCGAGTCCGCGGCCCTCGATACGGTGGGGGCGGAATTCGTCAGGGACGTCAATCCCGGGGAAGTGGTGGTGATCGACCGCAAGGGACTGCGCTCTCTGCAGGTGATCAATTCGCCCCGCCGGGCCCATTGCATATTCGAGTATATCTATTTTGCCCGCCCCGACAGCACCATCGATGGTTTAAACGTAAACCAGGCGAGGCGCGAGTTGGGGCGGCAGCTAGCCCGTGAATTTCCCATTGCTGCGGACATGGTGATCGCGGTGCCCGATTCCGGCACGGCCGCTGCGCTTGGTTATGCTGAGGAATCCGGGCTGCCCTTCGAAGAAGGCCTGATGAAAAACCGCTATGTGGGCCGAACCTTTATCCAGCCCACCCAGCAGATGAGGGAAATGGGGGTCAGGCTCAAACTCAATGCGGTAGCCGAGGTCGTGAGGGGCAAGCGCTTGATCATGATCGATGATTCCATAGTACGAGGGACGACCAGTAAGAAAATTGTGCAGATGCTTCGCAACGTTGGGGCCCAGGAAGTCCATATGGTGGTGTCTTCTCCCCCGACCCAGTTCCCCTGTTATTATGGCATAGATACCTCCCGCCGGGAGGAACTCATAGCCAGCACCATGGATGTGGACCAGATCTGTCAGTATATCGGAGCCGACAGTCTCCATTACATCAGCCGGGCGGGCATGTTCCAAGCCCTGGGCAGTGAAGCGGGAATATTCTGCGACGCTTGTTTCTGCGGGGAATATCCGGCCGGAGCGGAAGGTAAATAGGCACGGAGAGGGGTTGCCAAAGAGATGAAGGACGGTTGGACTTACAAAAAGGCAGGGGTCGATATCGACGCCGCCAATAAATCGGTGGATATGATCAAGAAGTGGGTGGATCGCACCCGGCGGCCTGAGGTGCTGGCGGGGATCGGCTCATTCGGCGGATTCTTCCAGCTGGACAACAAAAAATACCGGGAACCGGTCCTGGTTTCGGGTACGGATGGAGTGGGCACCAAGCTGCGCATAGCCCAGTTGTGCGGGATTTACGACACGGTGGGGATAGACCTGGTGGCTATGTGCGTCAACGATATATTGACCCATGGAGCTGAACCCCTGTTTTTCCTGGATTACCTGGCGGTAGGGAAACTGCAGCCGGCCATCATCGAGGAGCTGGTAAAAGGGGTGAGTGAAGGCTGCCTGAGGGCCGGGTGTGCCCTGATCGGGGGAGAAACAGCTGAAATGCCTGGTTTCTATGGCAGCGATGAATTCGACATGGCCGGATTCACGGTTGGAGTAGTTGATAAACCCCGCCTGATCAATGGCTCAGCTATCCAAAGCGGAGATGTCTTGATAGGGCTGACTTCCTCCGGCCTGCATTCCAACGGCTACTCCCTGGCCCGCAAGGTATTACTGGAAGAAGCCGGATTGCGCATAAACGATGAGATCGATGAACTGGGGATGACTTTGGGCGAAGCCTTGCTGACCCCGACCCGCATCTATGTGCCGAAAGTCCTGTCCTTGCTGCATGAAGTCCCCATACGCGGTATGGCCCATATAACCGGCGGAGGAATCGCCGAAAACCTGCAGAGGATCATCCCGGAGGGTTTTTCAGCTGAAATCGACCGCTCTGCCTGGGAGGTGCCGGCTATATTCAACCTCATTGCCCGCTTGGGAGATGTCCCGGAACGCGAGATGTTCAGGACCTTCAACATGGGAATAGGTTACATCATGGCTATAGCCCCAGACTATGCCGGACAAGCCATGATCCACTTGCGCATGGTGGGTGAAAATGCACAGGTAATCGGGCGAGTCAGATCCGGCGGATCACAGGTGGTCATTCAATGAAGCAGGTTCAAGCCCGCAAACACCTCAAGCTGGCCATACTGGCATCGGGGCGGGGCAGCAATTTCCTGGCCATCTGCCAGGCGATCCGCGAGAATCGCCTGGATGCAGAAGTATGCGGGGTCATTTCCGATCAGCGCGGAGCCGGGGTCCTTGACAAGGCCAAAGAACTTGGTATTCCGGCCATTCTCATCGAACCGGCCAAGTATGCTGATAAAGCTCGCTATGAGAAGGCGATAGTCGATCACTTGCAGGCCTGGCAGGTGGACCTGGTGGTCCTGGCTGGCTACATGCGGCTGGTCGGACCGGTTATGCTGGAGGCTTATCACTTGAAGATCTTGAATATTCACCCGGCTCTCCTGCCTGCCTTTGCGGGGCTGCACGCCCAGCGCCAGGCCCTGGAATATGGGGTAAAGGTCAGCGGCTGCACCGTGCATCTGGTGGATGAAGGCATGGATACCGGGCCGATCATACTCCAGGCAGCGGTGCCGGTATTTGCCGATGATGATGAGGACAGCCTCGCGGCCAGGATACTGGTGCAGGAGCACCAGGCCTATTGCCAGGCCCTGCAGCTGCTGGCTGAAGGCCGGATTTATGTGGAGGGACGGGTCGTACATATTATTTAGGGGGATTGATAAATTATGAAAAGAGCCCTGATCAGTGTTTCCAACAAAGAGGGGGTAGTCGAATTTGCCCGCGGACTGGAGAGGCTGGGTTATGAGATAATTTCCACCGGCGGAACCTATAAAAGTTTGCAAGAAGCCGGTATCGATGTCAAACCGGTAGCTGAAATAACAGGGTTCCCCGAGATCCTGGACGGCCGGGTCAAAACCCTGCACCCCAAGATCCACGGCGGCATCCTGGCCAGGCGGGTGCCAGACCATCTGCAGCAACTCGCGGCCAATGCCATCGAGCCCATCGATATCGTGGCGGTCAACCTCTATCCCTTCCGGGAGACGGTATCCAAATCCGGGGTCAGCCTGGATGAGGCCATAGAGAACATCGACATTGGCGGTCCGTCAATGGTGAGGTCGGCCGCTAAAAACCACCAGGATGTGATCGTGGTGGTGAAACCTGAGTTCTATGGGATGGTGCTGGAAGCCCTCGAAAAAGGTGGGGTTGATGCCGGAATGAGGCGCAGACTGGCCCGGGAAGCATTCTCACACACAGCGGCCTATGACGCCATGATATCCGCTTATCTGGCCAAGATCGACGGGGAATTGTTCCCGGAAAATCTGGTCCTGGCCGGGGAAAAGGTATACGATCTGCGCTATGGGGAAAATCCCCACCAGAAAGCCTGTTTTTACCGTAATCTGAATCCGGGCCTGGGCCTGGCTGATGCCAAGGTATTGAACGGGAAAGAGCTGTCCTACAACAATATCATCGATGTGCAAGCAGCCTGGGCTTTGGTCAAGGAATTTGCAGATACAGCCTGTGTTATCATCAAACACACCAATCCCTGCGGAACCGCTGTGGCAGCGAACCTGCCCGAAGCTTATGAGAAGGCCTTTGCCAGTGACCCGGCTTCAGCCTATGGCGGAATCCTGGCTTTCAACCGCCCGGTTGACCTGGTAACCGCTGAAAAAGTCGCCGGGACTTTCATGGAATGTATAATTGCGCCCGGCTATGAAGCCGAAGCCCTGGAGCGCCTTCGGGCCAAGAAAAACCTGCGCTTGCTGGAACTGCCTATTATGAGCAGTGACGAACTGCAGATCAAATCAGTGGAGGGCGGGTTTGTGGCTCAGGAAAGCGATCAGGGGGAGCTAGACCTCAACACCTTGCAGGTGGTAACCGAAAAAGCCCCTACCCTTGAGCAGATCCGCGAGATGGCTTTTGCGATGAAAGTTGCCAAGCATGTGAAATCCAATGCCATCGTGGTGGCCAAAGGCGGGGTAACAGTGGGAGTTGGAGCCGGGCAGATGAACCGGGTCGGATCCGCAGCCATAGCGCTTCAGGACCGGGAGAAATGCAAGGGGGCGGTAATGGCTTCCGATGCCTTTTTCCCATTTGCAGATACAGTTGAATTGGCGGCTGGAGCAGGCATCGCGGCCATTATCCAGCCCGGCGGCTCGATCCGGGATCAGGAGAGCATCGACGCATGCAACCGGCATGGCATTGCCATGGTCTTCACTGGTATCCGCCATTTCAAACACTAATCGATTTTCTGGAGGGGTTATTTGTGGGTAAGAAGATCCTGGTGGTAGGCCAGGGAGGCCGTGAACATGCATTGGTGTGGAAATTGTCGCAAAGTCCGCTGGTTGCCAAAATATTCGCTGCACCCGGGAATCCGGGGATGGAAGATCAGGCTGAATGCCTGGACATAGCCGCCTCTGATATCGAGGGCTTGCTTGAGTTCGCACTGCGCGAGGCTATCGATTTGACCGTGGTGGGACCGGAGATCCCTCTGGTACAAGGGATAGTGGATCGTTTCAAGTCTGCCGGACTGGCTATATTTGGGCCGACGGCTGCTGCTGCCCGCTTAGAGGGGAGCAAGGTCTTTGCCAAGAACCTGTTCAGCAAATATGGCATACCCACCGCCCGCTATCAGGTCTTTACTGACATCGATGCTGCAAAAGCCTATGCCCTTACTTTTACGGATGCCGGCCAGGCGGTAGTGATAAAAGCCGACGGCCTGGCGGCTGGCAAAGGAGTTGTGGTGGCGGCTGATCGAGCCGAAGCCGAAACGGCTTTGGACGCCATCATGCAGGACAAAAATTTTGGGTCCTCCGGGGACCAGGTGGTGGTGGAGGAATGCCTGCGCGGTGAAGAACTGAGCTTTTTCGCCATCAGTGATGGAAGCGGTTTCGTGCCTCTGCTCTCGGCCCAGGACCACAAGCGGATCTTTGACGGAGACCAGGGGCCCAACACCGGGGGAATGGGGGCCTACACCAATCCGCCGATATACACACCTGGACTGCATGAGCAGATCCTGGACCAGGTCATCCGGCCCACCATTGCAGCCATGGAAGCAGAAGGGTGTCCCTACCAGGGGGTGCTCTATGCAGGTTTGATGATCACGGCCGAAGGCCCAAAAGTATTGGAATACAACGCCCGTTTCGGGGATCCTGAAACCCAGGTCTTGATGCCCATGCTCAAGAGCGATCTCCTGCCAATCCTGGAGGCAGCCGCCGCCGGCGACCTGCAGGGAGTAAAGGTGGAGATAAATGATGGGGCCTGTGTATGCGTAGTCCTGGCTTCAGGGGGGTACCCCGGAGCCTATGAAAACGGCCAGGAGATTACCGGCCTGGACAGTTTAGCGCCTGGCACCATAGTCTTCCATGCCGGAACCGCCAGGAAGGATGGGCAACTGGTGACCAACGGGGGCAGGGTCCTGGCGGTGGTCAGCTGCGGAGCCGATACCAGGGAGGCAATCGACAAAGTATACCAGGAAGTTGCCAAGGTGAATTTCCGCAACATGCATTTCCGCAGCGATATCGGCCGCCGGGCCATACGCTGAAGAATGCTTCGGTCCTTAAGGAGGACACTTCCAGCATGGAGAAAAAACGCAATCCCTATATAAGGGTGCCGCTGGCGATAGCGGTGCTCCTCATGTTATACTATATGCCGACCCGTGAATTTCTAAAACTGACCTTTATGCTGGGTATTCCCTTTATCGCGTTGCTGGGCCTGATGGTGAAAAAGCCCCGCTATTCGTGGGTATGGAATCTCTGTGCAGTTGGGCTGGTGTTGGTGGTATGCGGATATGGGTATCAATTGGTCCATCTCCCGCAAAGAATTCAGGCCAACATCATAATCAGAAATGGTGCGGTCCTGGTCACTGAAGGCAAATATGATGAAGCCATCGCTATCTATCAACAATTGGATGAGCTGGGCAGAAGCGACACTATGCAGAAAAAAATTGCGGTGGCGGAGAGCGAAAAAACAGCCCGCCAGCAACTGGAATACGCTCAGGAACTGATCAGCAGCGGCAATATTGCCGAGGCCAGGCAGGTCCTGGAAGGCATTGAATCTCACACTGCAGCCGGCCAGGAAGCCCGGGATGTGATTAAGACCCTCGAATAATGATGAGGACGGATTAAGCCAGTGGTAGACTTTTTGAGCTTGAAAGATAATCCCACCATCGCAGATTACCTGCAGCTGGGCAATATATACATCGGCAATATGGGAGCATTGGAACACAATTTCCATCATGCCGAAAAGATATCGTCACTCACGTATGAAATCCTGGATAAACTGGGATATGAGCGCCGTGAGGCGGAACTGGGGGCCATAGCCGGTTATCTTCATGATATCGGCAACCTGGTTTCCAGGTATGGACATGGCATGTCCGGGGCCATGATTGCTTTTTATATTCTCCTGGACCTGGACATGGATCCTGCCGAAATTGCCACTATTATGGGGGCTATCGGCAATCATGAGGAACATGCGGACGGCAAACCGGTCAACAATGTGGCCGCAGCACTGATCCTGGCCGACAAATCGGATGTACACCGGTCAAGGGTGCGCAAGACCGATATGGCCTCTTTCACCATCCGTGATCGGGTCAATTATGCGGTCACCAGATCTGGCCTGGCGGTAGACCCGGACCAGAAGATAATAACCATGCAGTTGGAGATAGACACCGGCGTGTGTTCGGTCATGGAATACTTCGAGATCTTCCTGACCAAGATGCTGATGTGCCGCCATGCCGCGCTGCATCTGAACTGCCGGTTCAGGCTGACCATCAACGAGGTCCAGCTGCTGTAAAACCGATCCTAACCTGAAAAGGAGTATGCTATGCGGAACAGAGAAATCCCCAAAGGATTGCGTGATCTGCTGCCGGACGAGATGAAAACCCGGCGCACCCTGGAAAAAAAGGCGGCCGAACTCTTCACCAGCTTCGGTTACGAAGAAGTGGCCACCCCTACTTTCGAGTTCCTGGAGGTAGTGGAAGCCGGCGGCAATATCCGCGAGAAACTATTCCTGTTCATGGACCGGGAGGGGGGCATCTTGTCCCTGCGGCCGGAGATGACGGTTTCTATCGCCCGCCTGGCGGCTACCCACCTGCAGGATGAAAAGCTGCCGCGCCGCTTGTATTATTCGACCAACGTTTTCCGGCATGTGCAGCCTCACCTGGCCCAGTACCGGGAGTTTTGGCAGACCGGGATCGAACTGCTGGGGGCATCAGGGGCCCGGGCCGATGCAGAAGTAATCAGCCTTGCCGTCAAAGTCATGCGCGATTTCGGGGTGGAGAACTTCATGGTCAGCCTGAACCAGATCGGCATATTCAACAGTCTGCTGGATGACAGCCTTATAAATGCAGCTGACAAGGAAGAGATCAGGAGACTGGTAGAGAAAAAAGATCTGGTAGGACTGGCCGGCCTGCTGGAGAAGATGTCTATAAATGACCAACTCAAAGAAACCATTGCCAAACTGCCGACACTTCACGGAGGGCTGGAAATCCTTGGCAAACTGCCCTATATAGAACGGAGCCGCAATGCGGTGGAGGCAGTTGAGGAACTTATGGCCGTCCATTCAGCCCTGTGCAGCATGGGGGTGGAGGATCAGGTCTTGGTGGATATGGGAGTATTGCGGGGCCTTGACTACTATACCGGGGTGGTGTTCGAAGGGTTTTCCCCTGATTTGGGCTACGGCTTGCTGGGTGGAGGACGTTATGACCGGCTGCTTTCCCAATTCGGGTTCCCTTGTCCTGCCACTGGATTTGCCCTGGGGATGGACAGGCTTACACTGGTGCTGAAAAACCAGGAACAGGAAGCCCACCGTTATCTAATCGGCGGCGATGACTGGCGGGCTATGGTTAACGAAGCCAATGCCCTGCAGGCAGAGGGCAAGATCGTGGAACTCGATGTGGAGGGGTTAAGCCGGGAACAGCTTGCGGCCAAGCTGGAAGGAAGGACCAACTATTCACTTATATATATCGATGCAGATTAAAGAGAGGGGAGCAAGGTGAGATGCAGGAAAATAGTTTGACCATCGCCCTGTCCAAGGGGACCTTGTTGGATCCGACCGTCGCCTTACTGGAAGCGGTGGGATTACCCCATGAAGGCATCCTGTCGGACAGCCGCAACATGATATTCAGTTATCCCGGAGAACCCCATTACAAATATATCATCTGCCGGCCCACCGATGTCCCGGCCTATGTCGAACACGGCGCTGCCGATCTGGGCATAGTCGGCAAGGATGTGATAGTCGAGCAGGGCAAGGACATATTCGAGATGGTGGACCTGGGATTCGGCTACTGCCGCTTCGTGGTGGCGGTGCCTGCTGAAATGGGGGGCTTGACCCTGAAACAGCTGAATTACAAGCGGGTAGCTACAAAATTTCCCCATGTGGCTGAAAACTTCTTTCGCCACCATGGCCTGCAGGTGGAAGTGATCAATCTGCACGGCAATATCGAGTTGGCTCCGCTGATGGGGCTCTCCGATGTGATTGTTGACCTGGTCTCCTCCGGGCGCACCCTGCGGGAGAATAACCTGGTCGAATTGATAAGCATAATGGAATCCACGACCCGCCTCATCGGCAACCGGGTCAGTTATCGCACCAAATACGAGATCATCCAGCCCTTGCTGGAAAAAATACAGTTTGAAATCAAGGGGGAATAGCCATGCAGATCAAGCGTTTCAATACCAGCACCGGAGATCTAAAGGCTTTCCTGGCTGCGGAAGCCCTGGACCTGTCTGTTTATCAGAGCCGGGTCACGGAGATCGCCGACCTGGTTCGAAGCCAGGGTGATCGGGGTATCTTCGACTGTACCTATCGGTTTGATGGCGCTACAATCGACGCCGGGAGTTTCAGGGTGAGCGAGCAGGAGATCGAGGAGGCCTGGGAACAGGTTGATGACGATTACGTCATCGCTCTGCGGAAGGCTATAGACAATATAACCCTTTTCCACCAGAAGCAACTCAAGAACTCGTGGATGGAACCCGATGCCAAGGGCAATATCCTGGGACAGCTTTATCGTCCTCTGCGCCGGGTGGGGATCTATGTGCCGGGTGGGACCGCTGCTTATCCCTCTTCGGTGCTGATGAATGCTTTGCCGGCAATGGTGGCGGGAGTTGAGGAGATCGCCATGGTAAGTCCTCCCGACCGGTATGGCCGGATGAATCCCTACACCCTGGTGGCGGCTTCGGAAATAGGCTTAAGGGAAATCTACAAGATGGGCGGGGCTCAAGCTATATTCGGACTGGCCTGGGGAACTGAGACAGTCCCCAAAGTCGATCTGATCAGCGGTCCAGGCAACATCTATGTCACCCTGGCCAAAAAAATGGTGTACGGGGATGTTGATATCGACATGCTGGCTGGTCCCAGCGAGATACTGATCATTGCCGATCATATGGCCAATCCAGTCTACCTGGGCGCAGACATGATGTCCCAAGCCGAACATGATGTGCTGGCTCGCAGCATCCTGGTCACGTATGACCCGGACCTGCTGGACCGGGTGGAAGAGGAAATCAATCGCCAGGTCAAGGATATGTCTCGGCGTGAAACCATAGAGGAATCCCTGGCTGAGCATGGGGCGCTGATCCTGGTAAAAGACCTGCAGGAAGCCTGCCAGGTCGCCAATGCGTTCGCCCCTGAACACCTGGAACTGATGGTAGACAAACCCTTTGAAATATTGAGCCAGATCCGCAATGCGGGTGCCATCTTTTTGGGCAGCAACACCCCGGAGCCAGTGGGTGATTATATGGCCGGGCCCAATCATATCCTGCCCACCGGAGGCACTGCCAAGTTTTATTCGCCGGTGACGGTCGACACGTTTACCAAAGCTTCCAGCATCATCTACTATTCCCAGGCTGGGATGGAGGATGATGCCGACGATATCATCAAACTGGCCCAGGTGGAAGGCCTGACTGCACATGCCAATTGTCTGCAGGTAAGAAAGGAGAGATAGCTATGGGAGAGATAGACAGAATCGCCGAGATTAAGAGAAAAACCCGGGAAACCGAGATATTTGTAGAGCTGAACCTGGACGGTACCGGCCAGCATCAGGTCGACACCGAGATAACTTTCCTCAGCCACATGTTGACTCTATTCGCCGTGCATAGCTTGTGTGATCTTAAACTGGCGGCCCGGGGAGATATGGATGTAGATGACCACCATACGGTGGAAGATATAGGGATCTGCCTGGGTGAATGCATCAAAACCGCCCTGGGCGACAAGAAAGGGATCAGGCGTTATGGCGAGGCCACCATACCCATGGATGAAGCCCTGGCTCGGGTTGTGGTGGACATTTCCAACCGCCCGTTCCTGGTCTATGATGTGCCCGTGCCGGCTGAAAAGCTGGGGGTTTTAAGCACCGAGAATATCAAGGAGTTTTTCCGGGCCCTGGCCAACCATGCGGGGATAACCATCCATATCGACCTGTTGAAGGGCGAGAATTCGCATCACATAATCGAAGCGGTATTTAAGGCCTTTGCCCGGGCTTTCAAGACAGCGGTGGGCATCGAACCCAAAATAGAAGGGGTATGGTCTTCCAAAGGCCAATTGTAGGGAGGCACAAAAACTTGATCGCAATCATTGACTACGGGATGGGGAATCTAGCCAGTGTGAACAACGCGTTTCTGAAGCTGGGCTTTGAGACCATCACCACCTCCGCGCCGGAAGAGATTTTGGCGGCCGACAAGGTAGTTCTGCCGGGGGTAGGGGCTTTTGAAGATGCCATAGCCAACCTGCGCCAGGCCGGCCTGGACCTGACCATTCAGAGCCTGGTGGAAAGGGAGACGCCCCTTCTGGGCATCTGCCTGGGCTTGCAGCTGCTGTTTTCCGTGAGCTATGAAAATGGTGTCCACCAGGGACTGGGTATAATACCAGGGCAAGTGAAGAAATTTGAGCTGCCCCCTCAGTACAAGGTGCCCCAGATGGGCTGGAACAGCATTACCGTGAATCCCCGGAGCCGGCTTTTGGCTGGTATTCCGTCCGGAAGCTATTTTTATTTCGTTCATTCCTACTACGTGGTCCCGGAGGATGAGTCGGTGGTAGCAGCCCGTACCGAGTACGGGATAGATTTTGTTTCAGCCGTAGAAAAGGGAAACCTGTTTGCCACCCAGTTCCACCCCGAGAAATCCAGCGACTTGGGCCTCAAAGTACTGCGTAATTTCGCGGAGCTATAATCATGATCATTTATCCGGCTATCGACCTCAAAGACGGGCAGTGTGTGCGTCTGGTGCAGGGCAAGCAAGAGAATAAAACAGTGTATTCGGATAACCCCGGGCTAATAGCCCGCAGTTTTCAGGAACAGGGAGCCGAATACCTGCATGTTGTGGACCTGGATGGTGCATTCGAAGGCGAATCCCGCAATCTGCAGGCCATACAGGAAATTGCCGCATCCATCGATATTCCTTTCCAGGTTGGCGGGGGACTCCGCACCCGTTCAGCGGTAGAACGCATGCTGGCTATCGGTGCCAGCCGGGTCATAATAGGCACCCGGGCGCTGCAGAACTCTGACTTCATGGAGGAATTGCTGGAGGCCTTCGGTCCTGGCCATATCGTACTGGGGATCGATGCCCGGGATGGTATGGTGGCTATCGAAGGGTGGCTGGAAAAGTCCAGCGTGCCGGCTCTGGAGTTCGGTCTGCAGATGCGGCAACTGGGAGTGGTAACCGCCGTTTATACCGATGTCAGCCGGGATGGGTTGCTGCAGGGTCCTAACCTGGGAGCTATAGGTGAGATGGCCAGGTACAGCGGCCTGCAGATAATCGCCTCGGGCGGGGTTTCCAGCGCCGAAAACATCAGGGACCTCCGCAAGATGCAAGCGATAGGCGTGACGGGGGCTATAATCGGCAAGGCCCTCTATGATGGCAAGTTGAGCCTGGCCGAGGCATTGTCTGCGGCTGGAGAAAACCGGACCGGAGGATAGAATATGTTAGCCAAAAGGATCATTCCCTGCCTGGATGTGCACGCCGGGCGAGTTGTGAAAGGGATCAATTTCCTGAACCTGCAGGATGCCGGCGATCCGGTAGAACAAGCGGCCTTTTATGATCGGGAGGGAGCCGATGAGCTGGTATTCTTGGACATTACGGCTTCCCACGAAGCCAGGAGTACCATGCTGGAAGTAGTGCGGGCCACCGCCCGGGAAGTTTTCATACCCTTCACCGTAGGGGGAGGCATACGCACCCTGGACGACATGCGGGCCACCCTCATGGCTGGTGCCGACAAGGTCTCCATAAATTCAGCCGCCATCCAGAATCCTGGCTTGATCACGGAGGGGGCCCTGAAATTTGGGAGCCAGTGCATTATCGTAGCCATAGATGCTCGGGCGAGAGCCGGAGGGGATTGGGAAGTATACATCAATGGCGGAAGGGTCCCGACCGGTTTGGATGCAGTGGAGTGGGCGTGCCGGGCCCAGAGCCTGGGAGCCGGGGAAATACTACTGACCAGCATGGACAAAGATGGAACCCGCAACGGATATGATATTCCCTTGACGAAAGCGGTGGCTGATTCGGTCTCGATCCCGGTAATTGCTTCGGGAGGCGCCGGAACCCTGGAACATTTATACGAAGCCTGTGTTGATGGTGAGGCCGATGCGGTTCTGTGCGCTTCGATTTTCCATTACCGGGAGTACACTATCAAGCAAGCTAAACACTACCTGGCGGAAAAAGGAGTGGCGATGAGACTATGATGGACAAAATCAAGTTCGACCAGCAGGGATTGGTGCCGGCAATCATCCAGGATTGCCAGAGCGGCCAGGTCCTGATGATGGCCTACATGAACCGGGAAGCCCTGACCAGGACGATGGAGAGCGGCCAGACCTGGTTTTTCTCCCGCAGCCGCCAGGCTTTGTGGATGAAGGGTGAGACCTCAGGCCATATCCAGGCAGTGAAAGAGATTTTATATGACTGTGATGAAGATACCCTGCTGATAAAGGTGGAACAGACCGGAGTGGCTTGTCACACAGGGCATTATTCCTGTTTTTACCGGGACAGCGAGGGCCGGGAAGTCGCGCCCCAGATCTTTGATCCGGAGCGCGTTTACCGTTCCCAGGCTGGACCAGGCATACTCTATGAACTCTATGATCTGATCCTGGACCGGAAGGCTGCCATGCCGGAGAAATCATATACCACCTATCTTTTCTCCCAGGGATTGGATAAGATCCTGAAAAAGGTAGGGGAAGAAAATGCCGAGGTGCTTATTGCTGCCAAGAACCGTAATCCGGCAGAATTGACTTATGAGACAGCAGATCTGCTCTATCACCTGCTGGTGCTGCTGGTGGAGCAGGGAGTAACCCTGGA
>CAZYGL010000006.1:0-17566 GCA_964647335.1 uncultured Syntrophomonas sp.
TAAATTCGAACTGGAAAAATATCGGAAAATTGAGGAGACCATGAACAACAGCCTCATCCTGGCCCAGCAGACAGCCGAAAACCTGAAGCTTAATGCCCAGCAGGAAGCCGAGAGAATGCTTAATGATTCAAAACGATCCATTGCCGAAATGCTGACTGCATACCAGGAGATCCTAAAACAGCTGAACATGTTCAATTTGGACCTAAAGACCCAGCTCTCCACCAAACTGGCCCTTGTTGAACAAAATATGCAAAAAAACGAAGACATCGCAAATTATTTTCAGCAGCGAGATATTAAAGATATGATTGCCAATTTGAATCAAATCAGTCTGGAAGACCAGGGCTGATGCTCCGCGTTACCCAAGTCGAGGGGGGGATCAGGTTGGATGTCCGGGTCCAGCCGCGTTCCTCCAGGAACCAAGTGGTGGGGGAGCAAAATGGGTGCTTGAAAATAAAATTGACTGCGCCTCCGGTGGAAGGGGAAGCCAATGCAGCCTTGGTGAATTTTCTCGCGGATCATCTGGGTGTTGCCCGGCGTGATGTAGTTTTAGTTAAAGGCGAAGCATCACGCACAAAAATCGTGGAAATCAGAGGACTGGAGCGGGAAGAAGTCCTTAAATTTCTCAGCCGCTAATGTCTCTTCCTGACCAGGATTGAAAGCAGCATGGCGGCAAGAATCAGGCCGGCTCCGGCCATACCCTGTCGTGAGAGACGTTCACCAGCCCAGAGGTATCCGGCCAGGGCTGCAAAAACAGGTTCGGTCGAAAGGATCACTGCAAAATCAGTGGGTGTGCTGAAGCGCTGCATGTAGTTTTGGAGCAGGAAAGCCAGGGCGGTAGCGAATACCGCGGTTACGATCAAAGCAAATATGACCGGATAGGTGAAATGAGCCGGAAATGGTTCCCGTACCCAGCCGATGGCGAGGCAAATCAAGCCAACCACCAGGATCTGAATACCAGTTATCGCCACTGCATTGTGGTTGTATGAATGATAGTCGACATAGGTGATGTGCAAAGCGAAACCGAATGCGCCGATAAGGACCAGGAAATCACCATAAGTCAGGCTGAATGATCCTATTGGGACCGAGATCAGGTAAAGACCGACCGTTGCTATAACCACAATCGAAATGGTGGGGAGCGACGGTTTTCGTTTGTGCAGCAGAGCATAAATTATCGGCACCAGTACTACCGATACTCCGGTCACGAACCCAGCATTGGAGGAAGTTGTGTACTGCAGACCAAGGGTCTGGAAGATATAACCTATAAAAAGGAAAACGCCCAGCAGTAAACCGGCGCCCAAGGTGGACCAACGGATTTTGATCATTTCCCGGAAGGCGAGGAACATCAACACCAGGAAAGCCAGACTGAACCGGAGCCCCACGAACAGAAACGGTCCGATGTCTTGCAGGGCATTTTTTACGATTACGAAAGTCGCGCCCCATATAAAAGAAACCACTAGCATGGAAAGGTCTGCCTGGGTTCGACCGCCTATCTTACTCCGCATCACTGTCACCTCTACCTGGAAACCCGTAAAAATATCATTCCTTAAACCTTAGCAGGAAAAATCCCCTGATTCAAGCCGCTTCGGCATACCTTTTTTGGTTGTTGATTGATGCGGGGACGGCTATAATATCATTTAAGTGTAGTGCGTCCAAAAAAAAGAAGGAGAGTGGTATTGTTGAAAAAGATCGGGAAACTAATGCTTGTTGCAATGTTGATTATGGGTCTGGCCTTTGCCGCTGTAGGCTGTTCGAAAAAGGCTGAAACCACAGGGGCTGCAGCACCTTCGGCGCCCAAACCGGTGCTCAAGGTAGGTTCGGAAACTACCTATGCACCTTTTGAGTTCACCGAAAATGGGCAATACGTTGGATTTGACATGGATTTGATCCGGGCCATCGGCGAAGTGGAGGGTTTTGATGTACAGATCAACACCCTGGGATTCGATTCTTTGATCCCTGCCGTCAATGCAGGCAACGTGGACTGCATAATCTCCGCCATGACCATCAAGGAAGACCGGGCCAAAGTAGTAGACTTCAGCAATCCTTATTTCCAAGCCGGCTTGATTATTGCCGTAGCTCAGAACACCCAGGGGATAGCTTCTCTGGACGATCTGCAAGGCAAACGTTTAGCGGCTGAAGTTGGCACGACTGGATTGGATGCATCCAACTCTGTCAAAGCCAAGGACCCCAAGACCACAGTAAAAGTATTTGACTCAGTGGGCGAAGCTTTCATGGAACTGGAAAAAGGCGGGGCCGATGCGGTAATCAACGACATGCCGGTTACCTCTTATTACATCCAGACCAAAGGCAAGGACAAGGTGAAAATGGTGGGCCAAGTATTCGCTGCTGAAGACAAATACGGCATCGGGGTGAAAAAGGGCAATGCTGAGCTATTAGCCAAGATCAACGACGGACTGGCTAAAGTCAAGGCCAATGGTACCTATGATACCATCTACAAGAAATGGTTTGGCGACCAGAAATAGAGATGAGAATTTGATAAACCAAAAGCGCGGGTATCATCTCGCGCTTTTGGCTTTGGTCATCTGAAAGGGGAAAACCACCATATGCCGGGTATGACATTATCATTGGTGTTCGGCAGCGCTTTTTGGGACACCCTCATGGCCAGCAATGGATTTGAGGTGGTTTCAACACACCTTGATTACCTCCTCGAAGGGGCTGTGCTGACCCTTAAGATCACCACCCTGTCTGTGCTGTTTGGGATGGTATTGGGATTAATTACTGGTCTGTTCAAATTATCTAAGAATCGAATCTTGTTTCTCATCGCTTCTGCCTACATAGATTTCTTTCGTGGAACTCCGCTTTTTGTTCAAATACTGTTGCTCTATTTCGGTATCCTGCCTCTATTTATGGATGCAGGACCATTCATGGCGGCAGTGATAGCCTGCTCCCTGAACTGTGGTGCATATACTGCCGAAATCGTGAGGGCAGGTATCCAGGCGGTTGACAAAGGGCAAATGGAAGCTGCACGCTCGCTGGGGATGAACACCCGCCAGGCCATGTCCTATGTGATCCTGCCCCAGGCTTATAAGATCGTAATCCCCCCCCTGCTGAATGAATTTATTGCCGTCCTCAAGGATACTTCCTTAGTAGCTACCATTTCGGCCGAAGAATTGACTCTTCGAGGCAAACTGCTGTACTCCACTTATTTCGAAGCAGCCTGGATATGGGGTTCAGTTGCCTTGATCTACTTCATCATGACCAAATTCTTCGCGTTGATTGGCGATTACATTGAAAGGCGGATGGCAAACGAATGATACAAGTGATCGATATTCATAAGAGTTTTGGCAAACTTGAAGTTTTGAAAGGAATCACCTGCCGGGTGGCACCCCGGGAAGTGGTTTGTGTAATTGGTCCCAGCGGATCTGGCAAGAGCACCCTGCTGCGCTGCATAAACCAGCTGGAAACAGTCAATTCCGGGCAAATTTTCATAGATGGAGCGGAGATCACTTCGCCGAAAGTGGACATTAATAGGGTGCGTGAGCGGGTAGGCATGGTTTTCCAGCTGTTTAATCTATTCCCCCATAAAACCACCCTTGAAAACATAACCTTGGCCCCAATCAAGATCAAAGGGCTGAAACAGGAGGAAGCAGAAACCATTGCTACCGACCTGCTGCGTAAAGTGGGGCTGCTGGATAAGATCAATGTATATCCCAGCAAACTCTCCGGGGGGCAAAAGCAGAGAGTTGCCATAGCCAGGGCACTGGCCATGCAACCAAAGGTGATGCTGTTTGATGAACCAACTTCAGCCCTGGATCCGGAAATGGTCGGTGAGGTTCTGGAAGTAATGAAGGACCTTGCTCATGAAGGGATGACCATGATGGTCGTAACCCATGAAATGGGCTTCGCCAGGGAAGTAGGACACAGGGTACTATTTATGGATGACGGGATCATAGTAGAAGAAGGGGCGCCAGCGCAGATTTTTGACAATCCCCATAATATCAGGACCCAGTCGTTTTTAAGCAAAGTATTATAATGGCGGAGTATTCAAATGTGCTTCTGCAAAAAGACTGCGCCACCAGGAACCCTCGGCAGCTTCAAGCGTATCCGGTTTGATGCAGGCATTTTATTATGGCCTGCGATGAGGTCTATATGCTAAAAAACAAAAAGGAATGGGCTAAGGCTGTGATCGATGGTTTGCGGCAGGAATATCCACAGGCTGGTACCATGCTCAAGTTCAATAGCCTGTTCGAGCTAGTTGTGGCAGTAGTTCTTTCCGCCCAGAGCACCGATGCCCAAGTAAACCAGGTCACCGAACGGTTATTCGCCAGGTACAATACACCTGGGCAATTTGCCGCCATGGATATCGACGAATTGGCCGTTCTGATCCGCGGGGTAGGACTCAATAAAGGGAAAGCCAAGAGTATCCAGGGGATATCCAGGATTTTGCTGGATCAGTACCAGGGACAGGTGCCTGAAGACTTGGATGTCCTCATGCAGTTGCCGGGGATAGGCCGTAAGTCTGCCAATGTGATAAGATCAGTCGGATTTGGACTGCCAGGACTGGGTGTAGACACCCATGTGCAAAGAGTGGCTAACCGCATAGGTTTGGTGGCAGAGAAGAATCCGCATAAAACCGAATCAGCTTTGAAGAGCCTGCTGCCCAGCCAGGATTGGAGCCTGGCCCATCACCTGCTGATCCATCACGGCCGGCAGATCTGCAAAGCGCGCCGTCCTCAATGTGAAGACTGCAGAATTGCGGATTTGTGCGAGAAACACATAAGCAATTGAATCAAAATCCCATCGGCAAACAAATGCAGTCAAAGGTGACCTTTTGTACCCCACAAGCCAACAGTCCCAGTGGTGCAACAGTTGTTTTGTGGGGGCCTATATGCTAAAATAAATACGTTTTAGAGGCATGCAAAACCTTTCGTCTCCGCGGACGGGAGGTATTTTATTAGATGCAGAAATATGCCGCTGCATAGTACAAGTAAAAAACTTTATAAGGTGGTTATTATTATGGCCAAAGGCAAATACGACCAAACCCTTAATCTTCCCCAGACGGATTTCCCCATGCGGGCTAATCTGCCCACCCGGGAACCGGAAATTTTGAAGTATTGGCAGGACATCGATGTATATAAACAGATCCAGGCCAAGAACCGGGACAATGACAAGTTCATACTGCATGATGGGCCTCCCTATGCCAATGGCGATATTCATATGGGACATGCTTTAAATAAGGTTTTGAAAGACATTATAGTCAAACAGCAGTCTATGCTTGGATACGATTCGCCTTATGTACCGGGTTGGGATACGCATGGTTTACCCATTGAACAGCAAGCGATCAAGAGCCTGGGAATCGACCGTCATAAAACGGATGTGATCGAATTCAGGCATTACTGCCGGGATTATGCCTTGAAATACATGGCAATCCAACGGAATGAGTTCCAAAGGCTGGGAGTCAGAGGTGACTGGGAGCATCCGTACCTGACCCTCAGCCCGGAATTCGAGGCCAGCCAGATCAGAGTCTTCGGAGATATGGCCCACAAAGGCTATATCTATAAAGGGATGAAACCGGTATACTGGTGTGCAGACTGTGAGACTGCGCTTGCTGAGGCGGAAATCGAATACCATGATAAGGTATCGCCCTCGATCTATGTAAAATTCCCGGTGAAGGACGGCAAAAACCTGATTCCTGAAGACGCTTTCGTTGTCATATGGACCACCACTCCCTGGACACTGCCGGCCAACACTGCCATTTCACTGCACCCTGAGTTCGATTATGTTCTGGTCGCAGTCAACGGAGAAAGATATGTCATTGCCGAAGGGCTGCTGGAAAGAGTCGCAGCTGAACTGGGGTGGGAGAATTACGAGGTCCAAGCCAAGTATAAGGGTAAGGATCTGGAATTCGTGGTTTGCCGACACCCCTTCATGGAACGAGATTCATTGGTTATCGTCGGAGAGCATGTGACTCTTGAGGCAGGCACAGGGGCTGTCCATACCGCGCCTGGTCACGGCGAGGACGATTTTCAGGTGGGTAAATTGTATGATTTGGCTGTGATCTCACCGGTAGATGATCAGGGACGTTTTACTGGTGAAGCAGAGATGTTCCAGGGATTATATGTGCATGATGCCAACAAAGATATCATCGCGGAATTGGAAAAACGCGCCAAACTGTTGAAGGCAGCACAGATCACCCATCAATACCCGCATTGCTGGCGCTGCAAAAATCCCATCGTATACAGAGCCACTAACCAGTGGTTCGCATCCATCGATGGTTTCCGGCAAAAAGCCCTGGACGCTATTGACAGTGTTGAATGGATACCGTCCTGGGGGCGGGAAAGAA
Source organism: uncultured Syntrophomonas sp. (assembly GCA_964647335.1). Classification (GTDB taxonomy): domain Bacteria; phylum Bacillota; class Syntrophomonadia; order Syntrophomonadales; family Syntrophomonadaceae; genus PHAA01. Next base: position 6,302 of record CAZYGL010000006.1, read on the forward strand.
TTTTCAATATGGTCCGGGACCGGGGCGACTGGTGCATCTCACGCCAGCGGACCTGGGGTGTTCCGATACCGATTTTCTACTGCGTTTCCTGCGGGGAGCCGGTGATCACTCCGGAGACTATCGACCACATCAGCCAGCTCTTTGCCCAGCATGGGTCAGATGTATGGTTTGCCCGGGAGGCCAGTGAACTGGTGCCCGCAGGCCTGACCTGCCCATCGTGCAAAGGAGCAGAATTCACCAAGGAAACCGACATTATGGATGTATGGTTCGATTCTGGTTCCAGCCACATAGCTGTACTGGAGAACCATCCTGATCTTAGGTGGCCAGCCGACATGTACCTGGAAGGCAGTGATCAGCACCGTGGCTGGTTCAATTCGTCTCTATCCACGTCGGTGGCGGTCAGGGGAGTTGCACCCTATCGCCAGGTTTTGACCCATGGTTTCGTGGTCGATGAAAAAGGCTACAAAATGTCCAAGTCGCTTGGCAATGTCATAGATCCCCTGGTCATGATCAACGATATGGGTGCAGACATACTGAGATTGTGGGTAGCTTCTGCCGATTACCGCAATGATATCAGTGTTTCCAAGAACATCATCAAACAGTCCAGTGAAGCCTATCGCAAGATCAGGAATACCTGCCGCTTCATTCTGGGAAATATCTTCGATTTCGATCCAGAAGCCGATACGGTTGATTATGATAAGCTTGGTGATCTGGACAAGTGGGTTCTGATGCGCATGGAAAAACTTATCCGGCGGGTCACACAGGCATTCGCTGAGTACGAGTTCCATGTAGTATTCCACGCAGTGCACAATTTCTGTACGATTGATCTCAGCAATATCTATTTCGATATATTGAAAGACAAGTTGTACTGTAACTCAGCTCAGGACCAGGAGAGGAAAAGTGCTCAGACCGTTCTCTACCGTTTGATCAATGTGCTGGTGGCGATTCTTTCACCGGTACTGGCCTTTACCAGTGAAGAAATATGGGGATACATCAAGAAGTACGGTCAGCCCAGCAGTGTCCAGCTGCTCGATTGGCCCTCAGCAACCGATATGTACCTGGATGAGGCTCTAGCCAAACGGATGGATAGGATACTAACCCTGAGAGAGGTTGTCAGCAAAGCTTTGGAGGAGGCCAGGGTCAGGAAAGTCATCGGTCATTCCCTGGGGGCCAAGATCACTGTATACGCTGATCCAGATTGGCTGGCCATGCTCAACTTGACCGAACAACTGGAAAAGATAATGATCGTTTCCCAGGTGGAACTTAGGGCGGAAATAGAACGGGATGATCAGGCCCTGGCATTGGAAGGAGTAACCGGAGTCTGGGTCAAGGTAGAAAGTGCACCGGGGGAAAAATGTGAACGCTGCTGGATCATAGACCTGACCGTAGGGCGGGATGAAAAACATCCAACCCTGTGCCAGCGCTGCGGCTCAGTAGTGAGGCAGTTGGAGGGATGATATGAGCCATAATGAGGATGGAAAAAGAATAATTATTACTGTTTTAGGCCATGACCGGGTGGGAATAATAGCAGGCATCTCGGCAATATTGGCCGAGGCGGGAATCAACATACTCGATATAAACCAGACCATCCTACAGGGCTTTTTCACCATGGTGATGGTAGCCGATATCAGCAGGAGCGCAGTGGATATACCCAGCTTGAAAGAGATCCTGGACCGTAAAGGTGAGGAATTGGGACTGCAAATAACCGTTCAGCATGAAGACATCTTTAAATATATGCACCGGATCTAGGAATTGTGAAGGGGGAGAAGCAGGTTCTCCCCCCTAAACATAGGAGGTTTACTATGCCTTTTACTGTAAGCAAGGAGGAAGTCCTGGAAACCGTCAGGATGCTGGAAACCGAAAACCTGGATATCCGCACGATTACCATGGGTATCAACATTCTGGATTGTCGCAGCCTTAATGGTGAAACGACAGGCAGAGCTATATATGAAAAGATAACTCGCCGGGCGAATGAATTGGTCAAGGTCGGAGAGGACATAGAAAAAGAGTATGGCATTCCTATAATCAACAAGCGCATTTCGGTTACTCCAATAGCCCTGGTAGGGGACGGATTTTCCTGCCAGGAAATGGTCACTATCGGCAGTTACCTTGACAAAGCCGCATCTGATACAGGAGTCAATTTTCTGGGTGGCTTTTCGGCACTTGTACATAAAGGCTTTTCCCGTGGGGACTTGGCTCTCATCGAGGCCATACCCGAAACCCTTTCGAGTACGTCCAGGGTCTGTTCTTCCATCAATCTCGCAACCACCAAAGCAGGGATTAATATGGATGCAGTTTACATGATGGGAGAAATCATCAAAAAGACTGCAGAGCTCACTGCTGACCAGGATGGATTGGGCTGCGCCAAACTAGTGATTTTCTGTAATGCAGTGGAAGACAATCCCTTCATGGCAGGCGCCTTTCATGGGGTTGGGGAACCGGAGACCGTACTAAATATCGGAATTAGCGGGCCTGGGGTAGTGCTCTCCGCAGTCCGGCAGCATCCAGAGGCGGACCTCGGCCAACTAGCCAATATCATAAAGAAAACCGCCTTTAAGATCACCAGGACCGGGGAGATGGTAGGGAGGGAAGCTTCGAAGCGGCTGCAGGTTCCGTTTGGCATTGTGGACCTGTCCCTGGCTCCCACACCAGCCATAGGAGACAGCGTAGCCGATATCCTGGAATCTATGGGATTAGCCAGAGTGGGAGCCCATGGATCGACTGCAGCCCTGGCCATGCTAAATGATGCAGTTAAAAAGGGCGGAGCCATGGCTTCGTCATATGTGGGCGGGCTTTCGGGTGCATTTATCCCGGTGAGTGAAGATCAGGGCATGATCAATGCAGTTGCAGCTGGCGCGCTGAGCCTGGAAAAGTTGGAAGCCATGACCTGTGTTTGCTCGGTAGGGCTTGATATGATAGCCATACCCGGGGATACCTCGGCCGAAATAATTTCAGCCATAATCGCTGACGAAGCCGCTATCGGCATGATCAACCGCAAAACAACTGCGGTAAGAATAATTCCGGCTCCCGGGAAAAAAGAGGGCGATAGGGTCGAGTTTGGCGGCTTGCTGGGGTATGCTCCGGTAATGAAGGTAAATGACAATTCACCTGCCCTGTTTATCCGTCGCGGAGGCAGGATACCGGCACCGATCCAAGCACTAAATAATTAGACTGCTAAAGCCAATATAACTTTCAGAAGGATTTGACTGCTATGCACCAATATCCCCAGGATCCCAGACGACATGATGAATTGAATCACATGGAGAAAACCGTCAAGAAGCTTGACGAGATTGCCCTGGCGATGGAGAAATTGGGTATCGCTGAATATGTGGAAATGCTCAACAATCCCAGGCGACTGTTAAGGATCAATTTCTGGGCCGGGGTCGCGCGGGGATTTGGCATGGCGATCGGTTTTACTTTATTGGGGGCATTGGTGCTGTACGCCCTGCAAAAAATGGTGGTACTGAATGCTTCAGGGATAGGCCGATTCATTGCCGAGATAGTCAATATCGTCCAAAATCAATTACACGCTGGGGGCGGATTTTTTCAGAACCCTCCTGGAAGTCCATAGTTTTAAAGTAACCGCCTAGAGGGGCGTAGTGGATATCTAAGCAGCTGAAAGGAGACCGATAAATTGAGGATCGGAATCTTCACTGACAGTTACAGGCCCTATACCAGCGGAGTCGTATCTTCCATAGTCAGCTTCAGGGAAGAGCTGATTCGCCTGGGGCATGAAGTATACATATTTGCTCCCAGTTACCCCAACTATGAGGGTGAAGATGAGGATAACGTTTTCCGGCTGTTCTCTATACCCGCACCGACCAATCCGGACTATACTCTGGCCATCCCTATTTATCCGGGTATGACCCATTTGGTTAGGAATCTCAAACTGGACATCATTCATGTTCATTCACCGTTTACCATGGGAAGAGTGGGGCTAAGGTATGCCAGAAAATTCAACCTGCCCCTGGTTTTTACCTATCACACACGTTATGACCAGTATGTTCACTACCTGGTGGTTGCGCAGGACCTGGCTAAGGAGCTGACCATCAAATACAGTTCCCATTTCTGTAATATATGCAGTCATGTAATAGTACCGTCGGCAGAGATTGAATCCATAGTCAGGGATTTCAATGTCACTGCACCCATATCCATAATCCCAACCGGGGTTGACCTAAGCAAGTTTTCAGGCGGTGATAAAGAATGGCTTCGTAAGCACTATTCTATTCCGGATGCCAATCGCATCCTCTTGTTTGTGGGAAGACTCACTCAGGAGAAGAACCTGCCTTTTTTGATCAGAACCTTCAGCGAGGTCAAGGACAAAATGCCGGCTACTACCCTGGTGATCACCGCTCAGGGACCAATGGAGGAGGAACTGAAACAACTGGTCATCGACCTGGACCTTTCCCTGGACTCGGATGTGATCTTTACTGGCGTTTTACCTTTTGAAACCCTTAGAGATGTGTACAGCTCTGCGGATGTGTTTGTTTTTGCCTCTTTAACGGAGACCCAGGGGCTGGTTTTGCTGGAAGCTATGGCGGCTGGATTGCCGGTGGCAGCAGTAAGGGCCCCCGGAGTGCAGGAGATGGTGCATGACGGCATCAACGGGATACTCACCGACGAGGACACCGGCAGGTTGTCAGCAGCTATTTGTCGCATCCTTGCAGATGAGGTGCTTCACAGTCAAATGAGGACGAATGCTCTGGCTAAAGCCGAAATATACTCCTCACGTAATATGGCTTTAAAACTGGAAGAAGTATACAAGAGAGTGCTGGCTGATACTGCCAATCGTCCTGGTCGAGGTCCAATCTCCGAATATTGGACCAGGATCTGATAGGCAAGGGTGGCAGCGATGCTCAAACTACGCAAAATACTGGCGCTCTTTTCTGGCAAGTTATTAATAGCGGCGAGCCGGGCACTGGGTCAACAGGGTACCAATCTGCCTGGCAGACTGGCTTCATTCATATATCCACCCTTGTTGTCTGAACTAAGCCGGAACATAACCAAGGACTGTTTCATGGTAACCGGGACCAATGGCAAGACCACCACCAGCAATCTAGCAGCCGCTGTCATCAGGGCACAAGGCTTTAGCGTTGTCCACAACCAAGCTGGGGCCAATATGCTGGCAGGGATAACTACCGCCTTCATCCAGAATTCAGATCTATTAGGCCTACGCACCCATGATTACGCTTTATTGGAAACTGATGAAGCCAATGTAGCTCCTTTGCTGCAGATAATAAAACCTCGCTATATTTTAGTAACCAATTTCTTCCGGGACCAACTAGACCGTTACGGTGAATTGGATACCACTGTGAAGCTGATCATTAGCGCAGTGAAGGGCACCGGTATCGAGCTCATTTTAAATGCGGATGATCCCCTCCAGTCTCATTGGCCTTCCCTTGCCGGACTCAGGTGTCTCTATTACGGTTTTGAACATACGGCTTATGACAACCTGGATAGTGCTGACAGCAGGGAAGGCAGGTACTGTATGCTATGCGGACATGAACTGGAATATTCCTACTATCACTACGCCCAACTGGGCAGGTTCCAATGTCCTCATTGTGGCCACCACAACCAGCAGCTCGACTATCTGGGCAGTGAACTCTCATTGGAAAACGGTGTCGTCTTCAAAATAGGCGATTTGCAGCTAGAGAGCGGATTTAAAGGTTTTTACAACGCTTACAATATATTGGCAGCAGCTACCCTTGCGCTGGAAGCGGGATTTGACAAGGATAGCATCAAGAGAGCCATCGCCAGCCATCAGCCGGCTGCTGGTCGGATGGAGACTTTCATTGTCGGAGGTAAACAGGTCTTTTTGATCCTGGTCAAGAATCCTACTGGATTTGACCAGAGTCTGGCCATGCTTACTGGCGATCTCCAAACCAAGAACATTTTTATGGCCCTCAATGACAATGCGGCAGACGGACGGGACATAAGCTGGATTTGGGATACCCAGGCTGAGATATTGGCTCGGTCGGAGGAAAAAATCACCGGATTGATATGTTCCGGGCAGCGCAGCGGGGACATGGCCCTCAGATTAAAGTATGCCGGGCTTGATACTGGTAAGATCGTTATCGAACCTGACCTGCGCAAAGCCATAACGCAGACATTAAGCCTTGCCGGTCAAGTGACCTATATCCTCTGTACTTATACTGCTCTATTTGCTTGCCGCAAGATTTTGCTCAGGCTGCGAGATCGATAATTTATGGAATCAAAAGTCGTATAGCTTTCGGGATGTGAAAATATGGCCAAGTTTGTAATAGCGCATATGTATCCGGATCTCATGAACCTATACGGTGATCGTGGCAACTTGATCTGCCTGCAGAAGCGGCTGGAATGGCTGGGGCAGGAATGTGAAATAAGGAAATGTTTCCTTGGTGAACAGGTTGATTTCGGAAAAACGGACATGTTCTTCATGGGTGGCGGATCAGATCGGGAACAGGAACTTGTTTTCCAGGACCTTCGGAAAAGAGCGGAGCATTTATGGCAGGCCCTGCAAGACGGTCTGCCAGGCCTTTGTATCTGTGGAGCCTATCAACTGCTGGGTGAGTTCTACAAGGCTGCAGATGGCACCACCATGCCGGGTTTGGCGTTTTTTCAGCTGCATACAGTTGCAGAGCCTGGCCGCTTGATTGGAAACATCCTGATCGAAGCTGAGATTAACGGCACTCCCTCATCCATCGTGGGTTTTGAGAATCATGGCGGGCGCACGTATTTTGATGCCCCTGATCTGAAGCCCCTGGGAAAAGTGTTGAGAGGATTCGGCAACAACGGTAAAGACAAAACTGAAGGGTTACTCTACAGAAACCTGGTCGGCAGTTACTTGCACGGGCCCTTATTGCCCAAAAACCCAGTTCTGGCTGACTTTTTTATACGGGCTATGGCAGAACGCAAAGGGATTTCCATCGACGTGCGCCTTGATGATGACATAGAGAGCATAGCCCATCAGCAGGTTGAGAAGATGCTGGCTTAATTTTAGACCGCTAAATTCGGCATTAGCTGTTGTGTGCTGGTGCCAACCACAATTTTATTTATAGCCCATCGCTGCCATAAATTAACACATATTTGGAAATCAAAAGCTGCAAGCCCATACCACAATATGGTATGCTGGATATATACGCAAATACTAATTGTAAGGGGGATTACAATGAGTTATTTTGACAAGGCTATGAACCTCTGGCTGGGCGCAATCAGTCTGACCAAAGAAAAGACCGAGGCTTTTATTGATGAACTGGTGGAAAGAGGAGAAATAAGCAAGGAAGAAGCCAAGCAAACCATGGAAGAGGTTATGCAAAAGGGCGAGGAATTCAAGACAGAGTATCGCAACATGGTGCGTGAGGAAATTGACGAGTGGCGCGCAAAATTTGGGGTTATCAGCAAAGCTGAATACGACAAGTTAGCCGAGCGGGTCAAAGAACTGGAAGCGAAGTTGGCTAAAGAGCAGGAATAAATTAGGGCCAAAACCCGGCAATATGCTTGACGTAATGGATTAATAGTGATAACATATCCGGAAATGTAATACAAAAAAAGTCATGATCAGGAGAGTAGTTGCTGATTTGTTCGACAGAGAGCCGGGTTTGCTGGGAACCGGCAGCAGATCGTCAATGAAAGCCGCCTGGGAGCGCTGGTGTCAATGCTTGAGCACAAGCCAGCCGGGAGCCGCCGTTATCGGTTTGAGTTGGGCTTAGCGCCAAATAGGGTGGTACCGCGGGAAATAGACTCTCGTCCCTTTGTGGGATGAGAGTTTTTTTATTTCCGCCATAAAAGGATGCAAAAGGGGGAATCGGGGTAATGGAATTAAAAAAAAGAATCCTGGAATTGATCGAGTATGATGCCAAATTGAGCGACAAGTCACTGGCTACCATGCTGGAGGTCGATGAAGCAGTGGTAAAGGATGCAATCGCCAAGATGGAGCATGACAAGATAATACTTGGGTACAATACAGTGATAAATTGGGAGAAAATGGGCTGCGATGGTGTGACTGCCATGATCGACGTTAAAGTCACACCCGAACGGGAAGTAGGATTCAATGCCATAGCGGAACGGATATACAGGTTCCCCGAAGTACGCTGTGTTTATCTGATGAGCGGAACCTACGACTTGTCAGTGGTAGTGACCGGCAACAGCATGAAAGACGTGGCCAGGTTTGTTTCGCATAAACTCTCCTGCCTGGAACATGTTCAGGGCACAGTGACCCATTTCGTCTTGAAACGCTACAAACAAGACAACTTCATTTTTGATGAACCCGAAGAAGACAAAAGGTTGGTGGTTAGCCCATGAAGAGTATGGAATCGTATATATCCAAGACTGTCCAAACCATCCCGCCTTCTGGCATCCGCAAGTTTTTTGATCTTGTATCACAATCGGAGGGTGTGATCTCCCTGGGGGTTGGTGAACCGGATTTTGTGACTCCATGGCACATCCGTGAAGCCTGTGTATATTCATTGGAGAAGGGGTATACCATGTACACCTCCAATTCAGGTCTGCCTGAATTGAGGGAGGAGATTGCCCTTTATGAAAAGCGTAAGATAGGGGTTGAATACGATCCGGACAACGGGATCCTTATTACTGTCGGAGTCAGTGAGGCCCTGGATATTGCTTTGCGTGCGCTCTTGGAGCCAGGTGACGAAGTCCTTATACCTGAACCCTGTTTTGTGTCCTATGCTCCTGGCGCTGAACTGGCCTATGGCAAAGCTGTGGCTGTAGAGACCTTCGATCAGGATGAGTATCGGCTGCGCCCAGATTGCCTGGAGGCCAAGATCACCCCTCGCAGCAAAGTATTGATCCTGGCATACCCCAACAATCCCACTGGTGGCATCATGAACCATCAGGATTTGCAGGCCCTGGTGGATATCATAATCAAGAACGACCTCTTGGTAATAAGTGACGAGATATATTCTGAGTTGACTTATGAGGGCAAGCATGTTTCCATTGCTGCATTCCCTGGCATGAAGGACAGAACCCTGGTCATGGACGGTTTTTCCAAGGCTTTTGCCATGACTGGCTGGCGGATAGGTTACGTATGCGGACATCCGGACCTGGTGGGAGCAATGAATAAGATCCATCAGTACACTATAATGTGCGCACCCATTATGGGGCAAAAGGCAGCTATAGAAGCGCTTCGCAACGGTGAGGATCAGATGCGGAAAATGGTCGATGATTACAATTATCGGCGCAAACTCATTGTGACCGGTCTGCGTGAGATCGGACTCCATTGCTTTGAACCCAAAGGTGCTTTCTACTGTTTCCCTTCCATAAAAACCACTGGCCTGAGCAGCGAGGAATTCTGTGAAAGATTATTGTTTGAAGAACAGGTGGCAGTCGTCCCCGGCAATGCCTTCGGGAACAGCGGGGAAGGTTTTATTCGCTGTTGTTATGCAGCCAGTATCAGCAACATAGACCAGGCATTGGAACGTATGAGCAAACTGGTTCAAAGGCATCGATAGTCATTGACAAGAAAAATTCCTGGCACAACTGAGATTTGCATTATAATAGATACAATTCAAGTGCAACTGGAGGCTGCTTAAATGAAAATAAAATTCCTGGGAGCTGCGAAGACTGTCACCGGCTCCTTTTACTTGATTGAAACCGCACAGGTCAGATTCGCGGTGGATTGCGGACTATTCCAGGGGACCAAGGAATTGAGGGAGAGAAACTATGGAGATTTTCCAGTCGATCCCAAGACGATAGAATTCCTGATCCTGACCCATGCCCATATTGACCATTCCGGCTTGACCCCCAAACTCTGCCGCTATGGTTTTGCTGGTCCTATCTATGGCACTCAGGCGACGGTCGATCTTTGCGAAGTCATGTTCCCGGATGCAGGCCATATCCAGGAACAAGAAGTAGAAATGAAAAACCGCAAGCTAAGCCGTTCCGGGAAAACCCTGCTGGAACCTATATATACTGCGGAGCAGGCTCTGGAATGCCTGGACCAACTACGCCCGCTCAACTACGACGAAGTCGTCAAACTGACTGAGGGGGTAGAGGTCAGGCTCAGAGACGCCGGGCATATATTAGGCTCCAGCATCGTTGAAATATGGGTTGAGGAAAACGGCCATAAAGAGAAAATCGTTTTCAGTGGCGACCTGGGGCAGGGATCGCAGCCTATTGTCAGGGATCCGAGCATCATTGAAAGCGCCGACTACCTGTTGCTGGAATCAACCTATGGGGACCGCTTCCATAAGGGAGTCGAAACCCGTGCCCAGCAGTTTAAAAAAATAATCGATGAAACCATGGCCCGCGGGGGCAATCTTGTAATACCCTCTTTTGCTGTGGAGAGGACCCAGGACTTGCTGTACGACTTGAGTACACTCCAAGCCCAGGGGCAGCTTTATCCGGGAGTTACAGTCTATATAGACAGTCCACTGGCGATTGCGGCCACAGAAATATTCCAGAAGGCAGTTGATTATTACGATCAGGAAACCACCGACATGGTCACCAGCGGCAGGCATCCCCTCAGATTGCCCAACCTGGAATTCTCCCGCACCCGCGAAGACTCAGTCAGGCTCAACGACATCAAGAGCAATGCGATCATAATTTCAGCCAGCGGTATGGCTGATGCCGGCAGGATCAAGTTCCATTTAAAAAACAACCTTTGGCGGGCAGAAAGCACCATCCTTTTTGTAGGCTACCAGGCGGTCGGCACCTTGGGACGCAGGATATTGGATGGGGAGAAACTGGTCACTATCCATGGCGATCAGGTAGCTGTCAAATCTGACATCAAGAGTATCGAAGCATATTCAGCCCATGCTGACCAGATCGGGTTGATGTCCTGGTTGAAAAACTTCAAAATGAAGCCCCACACGGTATTTTTAGTCCATGGCGAAGAAAAGGTGATTCCTGTTTTGGGGAACCTGATCCAGAAGGAGTTGAACCTGCCGGTGGTAATACCAAACTGGCTGGATGAAATGGAGCTTAAACCCATAGCCATCGCTGAGGCCGAGAAGATGCTGCAGGTGGTTCCGGATTACAGGACCCAGATGATCAACAAAGCAATGGAGGCAGAGGCAATATACCTGAAACTGCGCAACAAACTGAACAACGTGTTCCAGGATCGTTTCGCCAAAGCCCAATACGAGGAACTCATCGAACAACTCCGAAAAATCGACAGCGAGATATAAGCGAATATCAGTTATGAACCTGGAATTTGATTTTCAGGGTATTCTTTATCAAAATATTCAAACAATTATAAAGTTGGTGCTTGTGGACAGATAATGCTATAATTTGAAGACCTCACTATCGGGAGCTGACAAACGCATGCAT
>CAZYGL010000007.1:0-8577 GCA_964647335.1 uncultured Syntrophomonas sp.
CCGTCCTTTTGTTCAACAAAAACCCATGTTCCTGCCATGAATTACCCTCCTTTTTATCTACATAAATGAAAATTTATGTGATTATTTCACTTCAACCTTTACGGTATTCTTCATCCAGTCAGCCAGCTTAGTTGCACAGACATCGGCTTCGTCTTCGATTTTGATACCTGCGGTCTTGGCAGCAGGCAGAGCGAACTCGACGATCTTTACTTTGTTTTCTACTGCAACAGCATCCACGGTGGCTACCGGTTTCTTCTTGGCGGCCATAATACCCTTCATGGAAGGATAACGGGGTTCGTTCCAGCTTACCTGGCTGGAAATAACTGCTGGCATGGCCACTTCGGTCACAGCGGTTCCGCCATCAGCTTCACAGGTGCAGGTGGCTTTGCCGCCAGCGATTTCAACTGAGGTCATAACGTTAACATGGGGCAGGCCCAGGATTTCTGCAATCCGGGTGGGAACCTGGGAAGAACCATCGTCAGCAGCAACGTGGCCAGCCAATACCAGGTCGGGATTCTCTGCTTTGATGGCCGCGGCCAGAGCTACGGCGCGGGCATATTCATCAGCTGCAGTATCTTGTTTTACCAGGATGCCCCGGTCTGCGCCCATCGCCAGAGCGGTACGGATAGCATCCATGGCCTTGTCGGAACCTGCACTAATAACCACTACTTCGGTAGCTATTCCTTTTTCTTTCAACTGAATTCCGCCCTCAACCGCTACCTCATCATAGGGGTTAATGATCAGGTTGATACCTGCATCGGAAATTACGCCGCCCTTCAATTCGATCTTGGCTTCGGTGTCAAATGTTTGCTTAACACACACTAGAACCTTCAAGTTCATTCCTCCTTTTCATCTAACGGTTTACTGCTATTCCAGGATAGATTAACCTACAAACCTACCTTCTAACCATCACCCCCATGAGAATTGTATATATTTACTTTTTGCCTACGGCAATTTCACCGCCATAGTCAGAGGCTCACCCACGCAAATAAACTGAGCCAATTTTATATCTTCTATACTGAACTTTATTTTCCTGCTTTTAAGTTTTTTACAGTAAAATTTTTTGGAATCTGCAGGGCAAGGGCTATACTAACGCCCCCAGAGCCAGCTTTATTCCCTCCAGGGTCCTGGCTAAATCATCCTGGCTATGGGCTGCCGACAGAAAACAGACTTCAAACTGGGAGGGCGGGAAATAGATCCCGCTCTCCAACAGGTGCTGGTAGAATCTGGCATGTAAATCGGTATCACAGCTCATGACCGATTCATAGTCGGCCACCGGTCGGCTGGTGAAAAACAGTGAAAACATCGAGCCCGATACATTGATGGTGCAGTCCATGGAGTGAGCCGCCAATATGCTGTGGATGCCATTGGTAAGGGCATCGGTCCGGCGCTCCAGGCTCTGATAGATTGATGTGTCTTTAAGTCTGTTCAAGGTGGCAATTCCAGCAGCCATAGCCACAGGATTGCCTGACAGGGTCCCGGCCTGGTATACCTCACCCTCGGGAGCGACCATGGACATTATATCGCCCCGTCCTCCATAAGCACCCACCGGCAGCCCTCCGCCGATTATTTTACCCAGGGTGGTAAGGTCAGGCTCAATTCCTGTCAAAGACTGTACCCCGCCATAACAGACTCTGAAGCCGGTGATCACTTCATCAAAAATCAGTAGGCTGCCATACAGGGAAGTGATTTCGCGTAATCCTTCCAGGAAGCCGGGCTTGGGTAAGACTAGGCCCATATTGGCGGCATAGGGTTCGACTATCACCGCAGCAATGTTCGGCCCTGCCAGCATAAACGCCTTCTTGACCGACTCCAAATCATTGTATTTGCATACCAGGGTCTGCTCGATGAAAGCCTTGGGCACCCCCGGGCTGGTGGGTAAACCTGCCGTGAGCAGTCCCGACCCGGCTTTGATCAGGAAGCTATCGGCATGGCCATGGTAACATCCCTCGAATTTGATGATCTTGTCCCGCTTGGTAAAGGCCCTGGCCAGTCGTACTGCGCTCATGGTTGCTTCTGTTCCGGAGTTTACCAGGCGCACTTTGTCCATAGCCGGAAATGCATCGCAGATGAGCCGGGCCAGTTCGATCTCTTTTTCGCAGCAGGCGCCATAACTGGTGCCCTCGTAGACTGCGTCACTGATAGCCTTCGTTACCGCCGGATCGCAGTGCCCCAGGATAAGCGGTCCCCAGGAGCAGACGTAGTCTATGTACTCGTTGCCATCAACATCGCAGAGCTTGGAACCCTGTGCACGGCTAATGATTACCGGATTGAGGCCGACCGACTTAAAGGCGCGCACCGGGCTGTTTACACCTCCCGGCATATACTGCTGGGCCAGGCTAAACAACTCATCCGACTTCCTGGTCTCCACATCGAGCACCTCCTATATATTTATGAGCTGTGGCTATAGCTCAATATACTGTACACTGGCTTTTTTTAGCTCCTGCAAACTTGCGATAACTGCGTAATCATGCAGCCCGCTCTGCAGTGATATCCTGCCGATCAGTGCTTCCAGTTCTGCAGCACTGCGGGCATGAACCATGGTGAACAGGCTGTAACCGAAATCTTCCGGCACCTGGCGCAGGTAACAATGACTGATCTCCTTGAATGCGGCCATAGTCTCCCCTGCTTTGTCCGCCTGTTCCGGTTTCACCCGCCAGGCTACCATGGCATTGGCGGTATAACCGGCCTGATGGTGGCGCAGCACTGCCCCCCATCTGCGCAGCCGACCGTTTGCGCGCATGGCCTTGATCCGGGTGATGATTTCTGATTCTGTGGTGCCAAGTTGTCGGGCTAGCCGGTCAAAAGGCTGTGTCTCCAAGGGAATATCGCCTTGCAGCAACTTGATGATCTCCCGGTCGATATTGTCAAGCTTCATTACTAGACCCCACTTCGAAAGAAACCTTGATTTTATATACTTTCTGGGTTGGCATACTGGTTATGGGCAAACCTATGGCTTTTTCCAGTTCCGCCAGTGTGCTGGCTGCTTCTTCAGGAGAAGCGGCAGTCAGGGTGAACCACATGTTGTACGCGTGATCACGTAAATAATTGTGAGTGACCCCTGGAAGGCGGTTGATAAGTTGTCCTACCTCGGTGATACGGCCGCTTGGAACCTCCACCGCACACAGAGTTGAATAATAACCCATCCGGCCTGAATCGAAAATCCCGCCTATTCGCCTGATCAAACCGCTGGCTTTCATTGCGGTGATCCGTTCCAATACTTCAGCTTCGCTGATCCCCAGCTGCCCTGCCAGGGCCAGGAATGGCCGCTCTTCCAGAGGAAATTCATTCTGCAATATATCCAGGATCTTGATGTCGATTTGATCCTTAGCTGTCAATGCTTGCTTCTCCCCGGGGATGATAAAGACACCAGTTGTCTTCGGCCATATAATCCCCGTTATAGTAGTTTGCCCGAGCCCGGCACCCCCCGCAACGGCTTTTGTAGTCACAAATGCCGCATTTGCCCCCATATTCCATTGTGCGCATCCTTTTGAGAGCCTCGTTTTCACGCCAGATAACATCAAAAGGAATGTCCTTGACATTGCCGAGGGGCATCTCCAGATAAGCACAGGGCTGCACATCTCCCACCGGACTGATTATACAATAACTGATGCCCGCCAGGCAGCCCTTGGAAAAGCGCAGGGGTACGCCTTTTTTATCCGCGACTCTTATAAACTGAGGCGCACAGGTGGGCTTTATCTCGATCGGCACATGCTTCTGTTTTTCCATCAAGCGCGCCAGCGTCTTTTCGTACTCAACCACCCGCAAGGCCTCATCTTCAATATTTACGGCCCTACCGGTGGGAACCAGGAAGAAAATGTGGTGGCCCATGGCGCCGATCTCCACCGCAAAATCCGTAATTGTCTCAAGTTCAGCCACGTTCCAATCCATTACCGTAGTATGGATCTGAAAAGGCAGCCCTATAGCCTTTAGGTTTTTCATGCCGGCAACGGTTAGTTCATAGGCATTCTCGAGTTTGCGGAAGGCATCGTTTTTGCGCGGATCCAGGCTGTCCAGGCTGATCCCTGCTGCCATAAATCCTGCTTGTTTCATCTGGGCAGCTATTTCCGGGGTTATAAGACTCCCATTGGTTCCCATGACCGCCCTCAATCCCTGCTGGGTAGCAATAGAGCCCAGTTCGAAAATGTCAGGACGCATCAGCGGTTCTCCGCCGCTGAATATCATGATCTGAAATCCTGCCTGTTTGATCTCGCGAATAAGCTGTTGAGCTTGGGCGGTGGTAAGTTCATCGGCTGATCTTACCCCTGCATCCCGGTAACAATGATCACAGAACATATTGCATTGGTTGGTGGTATTCCAGGAAACCAGCATCAAATTTCCTCCCTTTGTAATAGAGCAGACAAACGGACCGTCTATGAATTGACCAGCAACCTGGCCATATCAGGTGCAGCATAGGTGATTATCATGTCTGCACCGGCCCGCTTGATGGATAAAAGTATCTCGCTCATCACCGCGGTTTCGTCGATCCAGCCCTGAGCCGCGGCCGCTTTGACCATGGCATATTCACCGCTGACATTGTATGCCGCAGTGGGATAGCCAAATTTGTCGCGGACGGCTTTCAAAACATCCAGGTAGGCCAGGGCAGGCTTGACCATCACCATATCGGCCCCTTCAGCGATATCCAGTTCAACCTCCCGCAAGGCTTCACGGACATTAGCCGGATCCATTTGATAGGTTTTACGGTTGCCGAATTTGGGAGCTGACTCAGCAGCCTCCCGGAAGGGGCCATAAAAAGCCGAGGAGTATTTAGCCGCGTAAGACATTATCGGCAGGTGGCTGAAAGATGCTTCATCCAGTGCCTTCCTGATGAAACCTATCCGTCCATCCATCATGTCAGAGGGAGCAATGATGTCGGCTCCGGCCTCAGCATGAGAAAGAGCTTCCCGGGCCAATAATTCCAAACTGGCATCATTGTTGATAGTCCCATCCCGTTCCACTATCCCGCAGTGGCCGTGATCCATGTATTCACACAGGCAAACATCGGTGATGACCAGGAGGTCAGGGCAGGTATCCTTGATGGCTCGGATGGCCTGCTGGACCACCCCTTTGGGATCATAGGCTCCGCAGGCTTGGCTATCTTTGCTTTCCGGGATTCCAAACAGCAGCACGGCAGGGATACCCAGTCTGTCTATATCCCGGATCTCCTTGATCAGGTTGTCCACTGACAGCTGATAAATGCCCGGCATGGACTGGATCATATTCTTCCTGTCCCGCCCATAGGTCACGAACAGCGGGTAAATGAAATCCTTGACATCCAGCTGGGTTTCCCGGATCAAGCTGCGCATGTTCTCGCTGGTCCTAAGTCGCCTCATTCTTTGGATCGGAAAAGTCATGGTTTTTCTCTCCTTCACTCACATGTACCCTCCTGACTGTACCTGCACGGCTGAATGGTCTGGAGGTTTAACAACTGGCTAAGTGATAGTCTCAGCGTGATAGTTTGCCCGGTGGTGATGGTAGTCCTCGACAATAACTTCCAAAAGAGCATCTATTGTATATTTTACTGGCATCAGGTTAACCTCAAAACCGTATTCCCTTGCGGTTGCCGCGGTTACAGGGCCAATGCAGGCAACCTTTACCGCCGCGTTTATTGCTTTTATCTTGTCAGCACCGACGAGTCTTACGAAGTTTGATACAGTGGATGAACTGGTGAAAGTTAGGTAATCTGCTTCACCTCGGAGAATCTTCTCCTTTTGGTCTGGATCGATGCTCTCCACCGCTGCGGCTCTATAGGTTTCAACCTCATCCACCATTAATCCCCATTCCCGCAATTCTGCAGGCAAAATTTCCCTGGCTCCCTGGGCTCTGGGCAACAGGACATGTTCCCCTGGTTTGAGGCTGTCCTTTAACGCTGCCAGAATACCTTCGGCGCGGTATTCCTCGGGTATCAACTCCACTATCAATCCGCGCTCGGCCAATCTGGATGCGGTGGCCGGTCCGATAGCACATAACTTGACGCCCCGAAGTTCTCGTATATCGATGCCCAGGGAGGTCATTTCCCCGAAAAATATGTCAACTCCATTTACGCTGGTGAAAACGATCCACTCATACTGGGCCAACCTGCGCAGGGCCGCATGGAGTGGGCTCATGTCGGCAGACCGGACTATGTTTATCGAGGGAAATTCGATTGCTTCCCCGCCAGCCAGGCGGATGCGTTCCACCAGACTGCTGGCTTGGGCTCGAGCTCTGGTGACCACGATCCGCGCACCCCACAAAGGTTGCTGTTCGCGCCATCGGAGATCATTGCGTAAAGCCACGGTCTCGCCGACTACAATTATAGCTGGAGGCTTGAAATCAGCCTGGCGCGCTTGGGCTACTATGTCAGCCAAAGTGCCGGTAAGCACTTCCTGATCTGGGAACGTCCCGCGGCGTATCAATGCAACGGGTGTATCCTGGCTGCGGCCAGCCGCCAGCAGATTTTCAACTATAAAGGCTAGATTCTCTACCCCCATCAGGAAAACCAGGGTGCCGATACCGGTGGCAATCTTATCCCAGTGAATCGAGCTCATTGATTTGCCGGGTTTTTCATGACCGGTAATTACGGCGAAACTGGAAGAGGCATCGCGATGGGTCACAGGGATGCCTGCATAAGCCGGAACGGCTATGGCCGAGGTAATACCCGGGACAACAGCGAAATCGATCCCGTGCTCCCTAACAAACAAGGCCTCCTCTCCCCCACGGCCGAACACGAAGGGATCGCCGCCCTTCAGCCGGGCTACAACCTTGCCGGATCTGGCCTTGTCCACCAGCAAAGCGTTGATTTGCTCCTGGGGCAGAGCATGATCACTGGAGGCTTTGCCCACATAAATCATTTCAGCATCAGGCCGGGCAAGCTCCAGTATTTCCAGTCCAATCAGGCGATCATAAACAACCACATCCGCCTGTTCCATGATCTGTTTGCCTTTAAGGGTAAACAATCCGGGATCTCCCGGACCAGCACCGATCAGGTAAACCATACCTTTCTTTTGCATATACTAATCCCCTAGTCGCCGTATTTCCGAAAGAATTTGGCCCGCACCCTGGTCTAGCATTCGCATGGCCAGGTTCCTGCCAATATCTTCGGCTCTCTCTATTTCGCCGTCGTAGCTGTCTCTAATCATATGCTCACCATCCAGTGAAGCAACCATAGCCCGAAGCTGCAGGCGATCACCCCTGACTTGGGCCAGGGCAGCTACAGGCACCTGACATCCGCCCTCCAACTCACGCAACAAGGCGCGCTCAGCTCGGGTAGCCGCATCAGCAGCTTGATCATTGATAGGAGCGATCAATTTCCGGGTATCCTGATCCCCCTCCCTGACTTCTGCCAGCACCGCACCCTGGCTCACCGCAGGCAGGATCAGTTCGGTATCGATCATCTGGGTGATGTAGGTGTCGAAACCCAACCTCTTAACACCGGCATAAGCCAGGATGATCCCGTCCAGTTTTTGTTCTTCCATTTTTTTCAATCTGGTTTCCAGATTGCCCCGCAGATCCACTGGCTGCAGGTCAGGGCGCAGAGCCTTCAACTGGGCAATCCTGCGCAGGCTGGAAGTACCGATCCTGCCTCCCTGGGGCAGGGTCTCTAAATTAAATCCTTGGCTGGAAATCAAGACATCTTGGGGATTTTCACGCTGCAATACCGCCCCGGCTATCAGACCGGGAGGCAAGATCGTGGGCAGGTCTTTCATGCTGTGGACGGCCAGATCGATTTCCCCGGCCAATAGTTCATTTTCTATTTCCTTGGTGAACAAACCCTTATCTCCTATTTTGGAGAGAGCTACATCAAGTATCTTGTCACCCTGGGTTTTGATGACTTTAATCTCAATCTGCAAAGTCGGGTGAAGCCGGTGCATTTCCTGGGCGACCCAATCAGCTTGCCATAAGGCCAGCCGGCTACCCCTGGTTCCCAGCCTTAATCTGAACATATCCTTCCTGCTCCTCATTGGCCAATTGCAGGCCAAACAACTTTTTCACGACTTCTGCATATAGGTGTCCTTGATTGCTCAAGGCCATCTCCTTAAGGTTAACCACGGGATAGTGCAGCAATTGATTGACTATGGCATGGGCCATGGCTGTAATGACTTCTTGTTCGCGTTCACTCATTTTGCCCAGCCGGTTGAACGCCCGCTTCAATTCGTTTTGCTTGATGTTCTCCCCGTGGAGTTTCAGGGCTGAAATTACCGGGACTACATATAGTGAAGCCAGCCACTGGTTGAACTCCAGCAGTTCCTCGGTGATTATCTCGTTAGCTTTGGCCGCAGCTTTCTGCCGGGCTAAAAAATTGGAACTGATCACCCCATGCAGGTCATCGATATCATATATATATACCCCCGGGATATCTCCCAGACTCGGCTCAATATCCCTGGGTACAGCAACATCGATCATGATTATATTTTCTCCCTGGCGCGCCAGGAGGGCAGAACGGCAGTTGTCTTCCCTGATCACGTAATGGCTGGCCGCAGTGCAGCTGATTACGATATCGGCATTGATGATTTCTTCGGGGAGCCGGTCGAACCTGATTGCCCTTCCATTCATGGCGGCGGCCATATCCAAAGCTTTTTCGAAAGAACGATTGGATAC
>CAZYGL010000007.1:8677-17503 GCA_964647335.1 uncultured Syntrophomonas sp.
GAGGATACTCTGAACAGATGATCAATAGCGGAATAGCAGTTGGGTTGATAGATATATTGTTCCAGTTCCTCGGCGGTCAGACCGGAATATTTAAGCAAAAACGACTTCAGGTGTCTCTGCCCAGCCTCTATATCGCGGGCGGTGGCATAGAGCTCAGTGCGATTACAGGTGTTGAGGATCACCAGTCCCTCTACATCATCGCTTTTGAGCTGATCATAGGCTTGCTGCAGCTCATTGGCTGCAAAAGCAAATTTTTCCCTAATTTCTACTGGAGCCGTCTTGTGATTTATCCCTGTAAGCAAGACATACATTGCTTGATCCGCTCCTTAACCTGTTCTTTCTTGCCTTCCCTGAGCAAATCCAATATGTCTGAATTTACCAGAGACGCAATTATTTCCTTGCGTTCACCGCTATCAAGAGTGGAGTTTTTGATCTGCTCCCTTAAATCACCCAGTATCTCAACCCATTCCCCATATTCGGGGGGAATCAATTCTTCCAGATCCCTGCGCAGTTTGGCCGCCAGCAGCGGGCTCTTGCCTTCGGTAGAAACTGCTATGCACAAGGACTCACGCCTGAGAATGGAAGGGACAAAAAAATCGCAATTGGGCGGATCATCCACCGCATTCACCCAAATACCCTTTTCCCGGCACAGAGACGTTATATGGCTGTTGGCATGCACATCACCAGTGGCAGCAAATACCAAGGAAGTCTCCTCAAGATCCTGGGCTTCAAAAGTGCGGCTATGCATTGCGATGCGGCCCTGGCTTGCCCATGCGGCTATTTCCGCGGTACACTCCGGACTCACAACCTTTACCCAGGCATTATATTCCAACAGGATAGCTACTTTCCGTTCCGCTACCTTGCCCCCACCTGCCACCAGGCAATTCCTGCCTGCCAGGTTCAAAAAAATCGGATACAAATGTGCCATGGCAACTCCCTAAATAGCCCGCATTTAAAAAAAAGGTCTGAAATCAGACCTAGTTTTTATTTTCTTTGTTTTCCTCTTTTTCGTCTTCCCCTTCTTGAGCCTTCTTGAAACTCTGCAAGGCTTTACCCAAAGATTCGCCAACCTTGGGCAATTTACCGGGACCGAAAATCACCAGGACAATCACTAGGATGAGGATCAGTTCCCAAGGGCCAACATTACCGATTATGCCAAACAAATTCTTACCTCCTTAAAGCTCTTCTCCATGACAAGTAAATTCATCAATTGCTTCGTAATGCCTGCCTTATTCGTGCCTTCTTTCCATACCTTATTAAATATCCGCTTGTCAATGCAAACGGTTATTTCTCCACCGTTTATTATGACAAAATGCCCTGCCTTTGTAAAGAAGGCCGGCCGCCAGACTACAATCCTGAGTTCATCAACCTGCACGGAAAATATCCCAGATCGATCAATCTTCCTGAACTGCCTCTGCCGAGCGTGGCTTGGTGTATTTTGCTACCCATATACTGACCTCATAGAGAATGTAGACTGGCACTGCCATCATGATCTGGCTGATGGGATCCGGTCCCGGGGTCAGCGCCCCCGCCAGGATAACTATTATCAACAAGGCATATTTGCGGCTTTTCGATAATTGTTCTGCCTTCACCACCCCTATCTTGGTCAAGAAGAAAGTCAGCACCGGCAGTTCAAAAACAAGTCCGAAGGGAATGCAGAATGACATCACAAAGGATACGTACTGGTCAACTTTGAACATGGTCTCCAGGTTCTCTCCGGCAATATATACGAAGAATTTGAGCACCATAGGCAGAATGGCAAAATACGAGAAGAGGACCCCGGTGGCAAAAAGGATAATAGTGACAGGAAACAAAACATAAATATACTTTCTCTCATAGGGGTATAAAGCCGGCCGGAAGAAGCGCCAAACCGCCCAGGAAATGATGGGGAAGGCCAGAACGAAACCCGCTAGAAATGACAATTGCAGCTTGACGAAAAATGCTTCCGTCACACCGGTGACTATCAGGCGCTGGTCAATAGCAGTCAAAGGCAAGGTTACGATGGCCAGCAACTGTTCATTGTAACTGAAGCACAAAATCGCCGCTATTCCCACTGCTGCCACGATGATAATAATGGATTTTCTGAGCTCAGCCAGGTGCTCCAATATGGTCTGCTTGTCTTCAACGCTCAGTTCTTTGAAGGCCATGCTTGGTCCTCCCTCCTAGTATTCCCTTGCCGAAATATAGGAAGCTATTTCGTACAATGTATCTTTCACCGGCCGGTCCGGCAGGTGATTTAACTGCTGCCGGGCTCTTTCCGCGAATTTGTTGCTCACATAGTAGGCATAATCAATCCCCTCACTGTCACATATCAGGCTGATTATCTCTTCTGCCTGGCGATTGCAAGCCAAGGGGGATGCCAGCATCTTGCCCAGCTTGTCGCGCTCTTGGCCGTAATGCAGGGCATAAATAGCCGGGAGGGTTATTACCCCCTGGCGAATATCGCTGCCCACCGGTTTGCCCAGGACTTCTTCAGAGGCTACGAAATCCAGGATGTCATCGGTGACCTGGAAGGCCATACCTAAATAATAGCCATACCTTTCCAAGGCCCTTACCTCATGGTCAGCGGCATCGCTCAGCATAGCTCCCAGTTGACAGCTCACAGCGATCAAAAGGGCGGTTTTTCTTTCTATGCGGCGCAGGTACTCCTTGAGGCCCTGATGGATATTGAAACATGAACGCATCTGCTTAATCTCTCCTTCACAGATGCGCATGCTCGCATCGGCCAGTACAGCCAAAATGTCGCTGCGCCGGTAACCGGCTGCTAAGGCCAGGGATTTGGCCAGCACATAATTGCCGGTGTAAAGGGAAATCCGATTGCCCCAACGGTTTTTGACCGTGGGTTGACCGCGCCTCAATTCCGAATTGTCGATCACATCATCATGCACCAGGCTGGCCATATGCACGAGTTCCAGGGAAGTGGCCAATGGGATGGCCTTTTCCACCTCGTCGGCAAAGACTTTGGCAGCCAGCAGCACAAAAGCCGGTCTCAGTCTTTTCCCGCCGGCTCTTATGAGGTGTGTTGCAGCCTGGTCCAGGGTGGTCAATTCAGTATCGATGCTCTCGATCAGGAGCTCCTCAACCCTGGCCATTTCCCCGCTTATCGGATTGTAGATATCTAATCCGGTCATCATTGTCCCCTTATCCGCTCACAATACTTTATCATTATATAGTTTGCTTCTCAAAAATCCAATCCCGAACGCCTTAGCTGTCCGGACAGCCTTCGTAGCGCCTGAAGACGCCATGATCTATGCCCATGACGTCCAGTACCTTGCCCACCATAAAAGATACGATATCATTCACTGAAGCCGGGCGATGATAATACGCAGGCATGGCTGGGACTATTGCCACGCCCATCTCGGCCAAACTAAGCATATTGCGCAAATGCACAGCGCTCAATGGCGTTTCCCTTGGAACCAGGATCAGCCTGCGCTGCTCTTTAAGCATGACATCGGCTGCCCTTTCGATCAGGTTGCTGGATAATCCGTGTGCCACCCCAGCCAGGGTCGACATGGTGCACGGGATTATTACCATAGCTTCCGCGATGAATGATCCGCTGGCTATCCGCGCACCGATATCAGAATTGGCATAGAAATACAACCTGCCAGGCGGCATCTTACCGCGTATATATTCCTCAGCTGTACCTTCCCCGCTAAAGTCCGATTCCTGTTGCAAAACCACTACGGCGGGATCACTGACCACCAGGTGGATTTCATGGTCCCTGGCCATTAATTCGCGGATCAGGCTTATCCCGTATTCTATGCCGCTAGCCCCGGTCAGAGCAACAATATACCTTGACATCCTTCATCACCTTCCTGTTGCGGCCAATCCCACCGTCAAGCAGGCGGGTTGGTCAGGATATCGGCCAGGGCCGAAAAAAATATGATCAGGCCCACGTAATGGTTGATTTTGAACGAAGCCAGGTCCACCCTCTGTAATCTGCCCGGAGTGACCAGGATATGTTCATAGAGCAAAAGCCCTGCGGTAAAAACCACGCCGCTATAATACCACATCCCCAAATGCAAGGCCATACCAGCCAGGAAAAGGCAGACGATCGTCAAGAGATGAAAAACGGCGGAAAAAATCAAGGCCCCTGCCTCTCCGAATCGGGCTGGGATTGAATAGAGATGGTGACTGCGGTCAAAATCGATATCCTGGCACGCATACATAGTGTCAAACCCGGCGATCCAAAAAGCCACAGCCAGCCACAGCAGGAACGGCTCCCAGTCCAGTTTGCCTGTGATAGCGATCCATCCGCCTACTGGCCCTATTCCCACAGCCATGCCCAATATTAGGTGGCACCACCAGGTAAAGCGCTTGGTATACGAGTAACCCCATAATATGACTACCGCCAAGGGCGCCAGTTTTACGCAGAGCGGATTCAACTGGGCTGCAGCAGCAAACAACAGGGCAAAAAAAACTATGACCAAAAACCAGACCCCGGTTACTGGCAGTTCCCCTTTGGCCATCACCCAGCCTGATGTACGGGGATTAGCCCGGTCAATATGCCGGTCGATGAGCCGGTTGAGACAAAGCGCTGCTGAACGAGCGCTGAACATAGCTACCGTTATCCAGAACAACTGGTCGAGGCCTGGTACGCCCTTTATCGCCAAAAATGCCCCTAAATAGGCAAAGGGCAGCCCAAAAAGGGTATGCCCAAAATCGATCATGGTCAGGAATTTGTGCAGCTTACTCAAGACCGTATTCACTCCATTTTCTGTTGACCATCTCTACAACATCCCTGGTCATGACTATATCATCCGGCCATTCACGGTCATGCCCCTCTCCAATCCATTTCTTGGTGGCGTCGATTCCCATCTTGGACCCGAACAGGGGCAGCGGTGCCGAGTGATCCAGCACATCCAGAGGTCCTTCCACTATCATGGTATCTCTCTTGGGATCAGCATTGTTAAACACCTTCCATAGTACCTCGGAAAGATTCTGTACGTCCACTCCCGCATCCACCACGATGATATACTTGGCGAACATCATTTGTCCCATCCCCCAAAGAGCGCTCATGATTTTTCGGGCATGACCTGGAAAAGCCTTTTTGATGGAAATAAGCACACAGTTGTGGAATACTCCCTCCATGGGCATATGCATATCGACAACTTCTGGCAATTGCATCTTCAATAGGGGCAGGAAGATGCGTTCAGAAGCCAAAGCCAGGAAGCAATCTTCCTGTGGAGGCTTGCCGACTATGGTGGTCGGATAAATTGGATTCTGACGGTGGGTGATACAGGTTAAATGAAAGACCGGATACTCTCCGGGCAGAGAGTAGTAGCCGGTGTGGTCGCCGAAGGGACCCTCCATGCGGCTCTCGGTGGGATCGATATAACCTTCCAGAACGATCTCCGCATCGGCAGGCACTTCCAGGTCTACGGTCCTGCATTTGACTATTTCCACAGGCTTTTTGCGCAGAAATCCCGCAAATATAAGTTCATCGATCTCCTTTGGCAGCGGGGCTGTGGCGGCATAGGTAATAGCTGGGTCCCCTCCTAGAGCTACGGCAACTTCCACAGTCGGTTTGCCCAATTCCTTATTGAGGCGGTAGTTTTCCGCTCCGTCATGATGGATATGCCAGTGCATGCCGGTCGTCTGCTTGTCATATACCTGCAGTCTGTACATGCCTACATTTCTTTTTCCGTTGCGGGGATCTTTGGTATATACCTGAGGCAGAGTGATGAACCTGCCCGCATCTTCAGGCCAGCACTTCAGGATAGGCAAAATATCCAGGTCCGGGTCCATGTGAATGACCTCCTGGCAGGCACCGTTTTTGACCAGTTTGGGGAAAAAAGATGACAATTGTGCCAGAGTAGGCAACATCTTGACTTTTCCCAAGAGATTCCCTGGCATGTTGTCTGCCAGCTGCAGCAGGGCTGTTATTTCATCCCCAATATCATCCAGGTCTTCTACCCCCAGGCTCATGGCCATGCGCTCCCGGCTGCCGAAAGCATTGATCAGAACCGGCATGGCGGAACCCTGTACGTTTTCAAACAATAGGGCCGGCCCGTTAGCCTTGCTTACCCGATCGGTGATCTCAGTTATTTCCAGCACTGGATCAACCAGGGTGGTGATCCGGTGCAGTTCACCCATATCCTCCAAGACTTTCACGAACTCGCGCAAATCTTTATAGGCCATCTTCACTACCTCCTCAAGTCACGCTGGATTTCCTGAATTAGTTCCATCACATCGTTACGCCCCGGCAGAGCCTGGTCATTCTGTCCATCCAACCAAGCCCGGGCCATTGCTAAATAATCGGCGGCCTCAGTCAATTGGCCGGCAGCCAGCAGCTCAAGAGCCATGCCCAGATTATATCCTAATGTGCCGTAGGCCTCCCCGTATTCGGCCTCAAAACCTTTTAGCTGGGCCGCACTTCGAAATGCATAACTATAAAAGGGCGCCCGGGTAACAGTGAGAATCTCCTCAAGGCTCCGGGCAGACTTGTATTTGACAATCAATCCCTCATTGATTTCACATATCATAGCTGCAAACATGTCCAGAAGCTGTTCCGTATTGGTTTCCAAAAGCAGTTGCAGGACTCGGCCGAAAATATAGTCGCCAATCAATATAGTAAACTGAAGTTCCTGGGTATGTTCCTGTCCCTCCTCATCATCCCCGATCATCTCGTGAATTCTGGTGGCAAAGTAGATGGTCTTGAACATATTAGCCATATTTATGCCCAATTCCCTGCTCAAGCCCAGATAATGGTAGGCATTGATGACTAAGGCCGGGATGGCTCGATAACTCATTTCTCCTGCCATGGGAGGAATGTAAACCTGCAGCTCATCCCACCAGGGTTTCAGGGTGTCTATGAATACTTCGTTCACGGTGTTCAACTCAGTTTGGGTCGGCCCAAAATTCATTTTCTCCATCTATGTAATCCCCCTCAGCATGACTGCGGCAATATTTTGCCGCTTCTGGCGGTTCTTTCTCCTGCTCCAAGACCCCTCTGCGGGGATTTTGCTCTCGATGTTGGTCAGTTCGGGCAAATCAACACTGCTTATATATAATACCTTAATCAGCAGCACAATCCTATTAATATTCTGGGTCAATAGGCACCGCATAATTCTGCAGACAACAAGGCCCCACATGCAGACATTCTTACAAGCAGGGCCTTTTAGTTGGATTGTTGGTTGTTGTTAACACTGCTTCGGTCTACTAAAATAGTATCCCTCCTAAATATTTACCACCAAGCGTTCTTCCTGGTCTGCGATCAAACCCCGGGATATTTCCTGAGCCTTGACATATTCGGCTCCAAATGCCTCGGCAAGAAAGTTGCAGGCATCCCATGGATTTACCTTCTCTCCGCAGGTGAACACATCCACTGCTGCGTAGCCCAATTCCGGCCAGGTATGAATGGCTAGGTGCGACTCGGAAATAACAACTACTCCGCTCACTCCTTGCGGACTGAACTTATGGAACACTACCTCCCTAACTTCAGCTCCAGCCTCTAAAGCCGCATTTACCATGATATCTTCCACCCTGTTGATATCATTCAATGCTTCAAATCGACATCCGTAAACTTCGGCCAACACATGTCGCCCCAAAGACTGCAATCATGTCAACTCCCTTCTATATATTTGTTGTGTTCCCAATCCTCCTTTGCTCCAGAAGGTTTCAAACATACATTAAGAATTTTAGCATATTCATTCCGCATGTCAATAAACCCTTAAACAAATTATCACCCAGCCTGGGTTCTATACTTAACCGTTCTGAGCTCTGCTGGGCAACATCGCACTTGAATTCTTGGCCTGGTAATGATAATTTAGATGATGGTTCATGTTTTACCGGTATTGTCCGGGAATAAGGCAATGGCAGGAGGATACTTAACCTATGAATGATAAAAAGAGGATATTGACCGGGGACCGGCCTACCGGCAAACTGCATCTTGGCCATTATGTGGGCAGCGTAGCCAACCGGGTCAGGCTGCAGGAGGAATATGACAGTTACATAATAATTGCTGACGTGCAGGCTCTGACTACTAATTTTGACCAACCCGAGAACCTGAGCCGCGACACACTGCAGATCGCTGAAGATTACCTGGCTGCGGGCCTTGATCCCCAAATCTCCACTATCTTTATCCAGAGCATGATCCCGGAAATTCATGAATTGGCGGCTTACTTCGGCATGTTCACGTCTGTGAACGTATTGCGCCATAACCCCACTGTAAAATCTGAAGCTCAGCAACATGGATTCAGCGATATGACTTATGGTTTTTTGGGTTATCCGGTCAGCCAGGCTGCTGATATAACCATTTTCAAAGCCAACCTGGTTCCGGTGGGCGAAGACCAGATTCCCCATCTCGAACTGACCCGGAAAATAGTGCGGCGCTTCAACGATCTATACAAGCCGGTATTAGTGGAGCCGGAAATCCTGATCGGGGAAGTGCCTCGACTGGTTGGCTTGGACGGCAAGGCCAAGATGAGCAAAAGTTTGGATAATGCTATATATCTCAGCGATACCACTGAGGAACTGAGGAAGAAGGTAATGGATGCAGTAACCGATCCAGCCCGTATCCACAAAACCGATCCGGGTCATCCGGAAATTTGCACTGTATTCGCATATCATAAGGTCTTCAACCAACCTGAAGTAGCTCAGATTGAATGTGACTGCCGCCAGGGAGCCATCGGCTGCGTTGCCTGCAAGAAGAATCTGATCGCCTGCTTGGATGGGCTGCTGATGCCCATGCGGGAAAGAAGACAGCCTTACATTGATAATCCTGATTTGGTCAAGGACATTTTATGGGACGGGACGCAAAGAGCCCACAAGGTGGCAAAAGAAACCATGGCAGAAGTCAGGGAAGCGATGGGTATTGATTATTTT
>CAZYGL010000008.1:0-9598 GCA_964647335.1 uncultured Syntrophomonas sp.
CAGGAGCAACTCCTGGCCATGTTGGATGAGTTTGCCGCTCAGGCAGCTTTGAATGTATCAAGCCTGGACCTGGTAGACTATATGCGGGCCCGGATCAGTCAAGGGCAGGAAAACTGACAGTCGGACCAATTATCTCTTCGATAGCTTCCGCGACAGCATTAATTCCCTCACCGGTTTCAGCAGAAAAACACAAGGGGGCCTGGTCCAGAGCCAGGCCTTTTTTAATGATTCCCACGTGCTTTAAACGGGATCCCTTTGAAATTTTATCCGCCTTTGTGGCCACCGGCAAGAAAGGGATACCTGCACTCTGCAGCCATTCTTTCATTAAAATATCATTGGCATTGGGGGCATGTCTGATGTCCAGGAGCTGAATCACACCCCGCAACTGGTTGCGTTCACGCAGATATTTTTCTATCATCCGCCCCCATTTATCCCGTTCTGTTTTGGGCACCTTGGCATATCCATAGCCTGGCAGGTCCACCATATACCATGTGTCATTGATCAGGTAGTAATTGATAGTGCGGGTCTTACCAGGAGTCGAGCTGGATTTTGCCAGGTTACGGCGGTTGGCCAGCTTATTGATCAATGACGATTTGCCCACGTTGGATCTTCCCACCAGGGCTATCTCGGGGAGGTCCCCGACCGGCAACTGATCAAGAGCCACAAAACTGCCAATATATTTTGCCGTCTTAATCTGTAGGCTCATACTGTCTATTCGTCCGCCGCAGTTTCCAGAGCAGCAGCAAGGACTTCGTCCATATGGCTGACCAGGATAAACTTCATCTTTTTCCTCACATTGGCCGGCACATCTTCCAGGTCCTTCTGGTTTTCCTGGGGCAGGATTATGGTATCGATCCCTGCCCGGTGGGCTGCCAGAGCTTTCTCCTTCAGCCCTCCGATGGGCAGTACATTGCCCCGCAGGGTTATCTCTCCGGTCATAGCCAAGTCATGGCGAACCGCCCGGCCCGACATGGCTGAAGCCAGAGAGGTAGCCATGGTGATCCCTGCTGAAGGCCCGTCTTTGGGGATGGCTCCCTCGGGTACGTGGATGTGTATATCATATCCGTCCAAAACATCCGGACTTATTCCCAGTTCCTCCGCTTTGGACCTAACATAGGTAAGACCCGCCTGAGCCGATTCCTTCATTACTTCCCCCAGTTTGCCAGTGAGAGTCAGCCTGCCTTTTCCTTTGGTCAGGGCTACCTCGATGGCCAGGATGTCCCCTCCGGTATCAGTCCATGCCAGACCGGTGGTGACTCCTACCTGGCTCTTCTTTTCAGCAGTTCCATAGCGGTATTTGGCAGTTCCCAGGTATTTCGCCAGACTGTTGACCGTGACGGCGGCAGTATAGTTTTTATCCTTGACCACCTGCCGGGCAACTTTTCGGCAGATGCTGGCTATCTGCCGCTCCAGGCTTCTTACTCCTGCTTCACGGGTGTATTCGCGAATGATTTTACGTAAAGCTGCCTCGGAGAAATTGATATTTTTCTTCTTAAGACCATGTTCCTTGATCTGTTTCGGTACAAGGTAACCGGTGGCAATATTCACTTTGTCCTCTTCGGTATATCCGGATATCTCTATTACTTCCATCCGGTCCAGCAATGGCCGGGGTATATTGTAGGCCGAATTGGCCGTGGTGATGAAGAGCACCTTGGATAGATCAAAGGGTATATCCAGATAATGATCACTGAATGTGTTATTCTGTTCTGGATCCAGCACTTCCAGCAGGGCTGACGCTGGATCACCCCTGAAATCCATGGTCATTTTGTCGATTTCGTCCAGCAGAAAAACGGGATTCCTGGAACCGGCCTGTTTGATGCTATTCAGTATCCGACCCGGCATTGCTCCAATATAAGTACGGCGATGCCCCCTTATCTCGGCCTCATCGCGGACTCCCCCCAGGGACATACGCACAAATTTGCGTCCCAGGGACCTGGCTACCGACTTACCCAAGGAGGTCTTGCCAACCCCAGGTGGTCCGACCAGGCATAGGATGGGGCCCTTCATCTTCTTGGCCAGTTTCCTTATGGCCAGGTATTCAAGGATCCTCTCCTTGGGCTTTTCCAGACCGTAGTGGTCTTCTTCCAGGATTTTTTCCGCCATATTCAGATCCAGCCGGTCGCGGGTCTCCACCGACCAGGGCAGTGACAGTGCCCAGTCCAGGTAGTTGCGAATTACAACCGCTTCAGCGTTGGAAGGCGGCATTTTTTCCAGCCTTTCGACTTCCTTCTGCAGTTTTTCCAGCACATCTGCCGGCAATTTGGCTTTTTCCAGACGTTCTTTTAGTTCGTCTATCTCAGACGAACGCTCGTCCCTTTCCCCCAGTTCCTTCTGGATAGCTTTCATCTGCTCCCGAAGGTAGTAATCCTTCTGGGTCTTCTCCATCTGTTTGCGTACCCGGATATTGATTTTCCGCTCCAGGTCCAGGACTTCCATCTCTTTGGACAATATCTCACAGACGAAGTTCAGCCTTTCAGCCACATCCATGGCCTCCAGGACCTTTTGTTTGTCGGTCAGGCGCAGATTAAGGTGGGAAGCTATCACATCGGCCAGGCGGCCCGGTTCGTCGATAGCCACTACCGAAGCGACTGTTTCCGGGGGTATCTTTTTGCTTAACCGTACATACTGTTCAAACTGGTTTATCACCGTGCGCATCAAGGCTTCCATGCCGGCATCCTTGGTCGCTAGTTCCGTTTTGAATTCCTCGATCTCCACTTTCATGTAGTCATCGTGGGGCAGGAACTTTTTGATGCGGGCGCGATAAAGCCCCTCTACCAAGACCCGCATGGTCCCTCCCGGCATCTTCAGTACCTGCCTGATCTCGGCAACCGTCCCCACCTCATATATATCAGTTTCGGTCGGCTCATCGGTCTGGGCTTCCTTCTGGGTCGCCAGGAATATTTCTTTGGATCCCAGCATGGCTTCCTCTATAGCATTTATGGATTTTTTTCTGCCTACATCCAGATGTATGACAGTATAAGGAAATACCAAGAGACCTCTTAAGGGCAAAATTGGAATTTCGCGATATTGGGATTCCATTTCTGGAGCCATAAAACCACCTCCTAAGCACATTAATTCTACTATAAGGCTCACTCTTAAGCAAGAAAGGAGCTCTTTTTGACCTGATTTTCTGATTATCCACCGGCCAGGAGCACAATTAGGCAACTATTTTTCCGATTCACAACAAAAAAGGCAGCTCACGCTGCCTTTTTCTGCTATTTCACTGCAATTATCTCAGTTCACTTTGCGTTTGGCATCAACTGTAACCAGAAGCGGTTTCTCTTTCTTGTTGATCACCTCTTTGGTGATAAGAACCTTGGTGACATCCAAGCGGGAAGGCACCTCATACATGACTTCCAGCATCACATCTTCTATAATCGCTCGCAAGCCCCGGGCCCCGGTATTGCGGCGCATGGCCTCTTCGGCGATGGCCTGCAATGCATCGGGCATGAATTCCAGGTCAACCCCATCCAGTTCAAACAGCTTCTTATACTGGCGGACCAGTGCATTCTTGGGCTCGGTCAAGATCTTTACCAATGAGGTCTTGTCCAGGGCTTCCAGGCTGACGATGATCGGCACCCGGCCAACGAATTCCGGGATCAGCCCGTAACGCAGCAAATCCTGGGGCAGGATCATATTGAGTATCTCCCCGATTTTCTTTTCGGCCCTTACCTTGATATCAGCTCCAAAGCCCATCACTTTTTCCCCGACCCGGTTCTGGATGATCTTATCTATCCCCTCGAAAGCGCCTCCGCAGATAAAAAGGATATTGCTGGTATCAATCTGGATGAATTCCTGATGGGGATGTTTTCTCCCGCCCTGGGGGGGGACACTGGCCACAGTACCCTCCAGTATCTTCAAAAGGGCTTGCTGTACCCCTTCACCGGAAACATCCCTGGTTATACTGGGGTTGTCAGTCTTACGGGCTATTTTATCGATCTCGTCGATGTAGACTATACCTTTTTCGGCTTTCTCGATATCATAATCTGCGGCTTGGATCAGCTTGAGCAGAATATTCTCCACATCTTCGCCTACATAGCCAGCTTCCGTCAAGGAGGTAGCATCCGCTATGGCGAAGGGAACATTGAGTATGCGCGCCAGGGTCTGTGCCAGAAGGGTCTTGCCGCTCCCGGTGGGGCCCAGCATCATAATGTTGCTCTTCTGGAGTTCTACATCGTCCAGCTTACTACCCAAATTTATGCGTTTGTAATGGTTATACACCGCCACCGCCAGGGATTTTTTGGCCGTATCCTGGCCAATCACATATTCATCCAGGGTCGCCCGAATTTCCTGGGGCTTGGGAATATCACCCATTTTGAAACCTATATCCTCGGCCAGTTCTTCCTCGATTATCTCATTGCAGAGTTCGATACACTCATCACAGATGTACACACCCGGCCCAGCTACCAGTTTTTTCACCTGATCCTGGGTCTTTCCGCAGAAGGAGCACTTCAGCTGGCCTTTTTCATCCCCGTATTTATGCATACTTTCACCTCTTTTTCCTGGAAAGTTTGGCTACGTCAATTATATGCGTTTACTGAATACTTCGTCTATAATACCATATTCTTTTGCTTCCAGGGCAGACATGAAGTAATCCCGTTCCGTATCCTTTTGTATTTTTTCAATGTCCTGGCCTGTCCTCTCCGCCAGAATCCGGTTCAAGCTGTCCTTCATCTGCAGTATCCGGCGGGCATGGATCTCAATGTCTGTAGCCTGTCCCTGAGTGCCTCCCATAGGTTGGTGAATCATAATCTCTGAATTAGGCAGGGCAAAGCGCTTACCTTTTTCACCAGCACACAAGAGAAATGCTCCCATACTGGCGGCCAATCCTACACAAATAGTGGACACATTGGGTTTGATCAGCTGCATGGTGTCATATACCGCCATGCCGGCAGTAATCGATCCACCCGGACTATTAATATAAAGATTGATATCCTTGTCGGGATTATCAGCTTCCAGAAACAGAAGCTGGGCAATGACCAGATTGGCTACGTTGTCATCAATAGCGCTGCCCAGGAATATAATCCGGTCTTTAAGCAGCCGCGAATAAATATCATAGGATCTTTCGCCGCGATTGGTCTGTTCTACTACCATGGGAATGAGATATGACACCAAAATACCTCCTTGTTGCTAACTATGCCAAGTTATGCCTTCATTGTAACCCTATTCTCCGGATTCCTCAAGTTCGGCTGCCGGCGCGGTGCTTGGAGCCGGATTTACCTTGGGGATGAATTTTGCCGCATTCACCAGGAAATCAATAGCTTTTTCTTCCTTCAGGCTATCGACCAGTCTCTCCCGGACTCCCTCCAGATTCTGGCGGGCCTGGTCAAGGCTTAAGCCAGTCTGTTCGGCGATCTCCTCGATTTTTTTCTCAACTTCTTCGTCACTTATGGTGATGGCCTTATCAGCAATGATTTTTTCCAACATGAATTTCGTCTGAGCATTGCGGACAGCGTCCGGATAGGTATCCTTTTTGAAGTCATTCAAGTTGCTGCCGGTCATCTGGAAATACTGCTCCAGGCTTATCCCCTGGCTGGCCAACCGCTGTTCGAACTGCTGCAAAAGGGAGTCGAAATACATTTCGGCTACAGCAGGAGCGATATCTATACTGCATTGAGCAACAGCTTGGGCTAGGACTTCCCTTTTCTTCAGCCCGGTAAGCCGGTATTCATTGGCCTCGATCAAGTTCTTGTGCACATCATCGCGCAATTGCGCTATAGTATCGAAGTCGCTGATCTCTTGTGCAAACTCGTCATCAAGTTCCCTGGGTTCACGGTGTTCGATTTTTTTGACGGTAGTCTGAAACACTGCGTCTTTGCCAGCCAAGTCCTCTGCATGATAGGCAGCCGGAAAGGCGACTTTTACGTCCTTGGTCTCGCCCACTCTGAGCCCTACCAATTGTTCTTCAAAGCCAGGGATGAATGTCTGCGAACCCAGTTCCAGTGGATAATCATCACCGGTGCCGCCCGGGAAAGGCACACCATCGGTTGAGCCGATAAAATCTATGGTCACCGTATCACCAAGTTCGGCAGCCTGATCAGTCTTGTCGATCAGGCGGGCATAGCGGGAACGCATCTCTTCCAGCCGCTGGTCTACATCCTCTTCTCTGACCTCCATCACCGGGACCTCTACTTCAAGGCCCTCAACCTGCCCCAGCACTACCTCAGGTCTAACTGGAATTTTCACCTTTATATGAAGAGGCTGACCGGACTGGATGTCTCCGATCTCAAAATCCGGCTGAGCCAGAGGTTCGATATTCAAATCCTGCAGGGCCTGTTCGTAGGCAGCTGGCACCACGAATTCCAGGGCATCTTCAAAGAGAATCTCCTTGCCAAAATGAGCCTCCAGGAAATCCCGGGGCACCTTGCCCTTGCGAAAACCCGGAATGGTGACTTGTTTGACCACTTTTCGATAAGCTTTATTGAGGCCTTCGTCAACAGCAGCGGCATCCACCTCTATCTCCACGTAGGCCTCGCTTTTCTCGATCTTATCCAATCTGGCTTCCATCTATGTTCCTCCTAACTAAATTATGAATCGTACCATAACCGCTCACCCAGGCCAGTCCCGGCCCAGCATCTGTTGGGCGAACACAAAAAATTAAACACCCCGGCATCTGCCGAGGTATGGATAGCTATGGAGCGGAAGACGAGATTCGAACTCGCGGCCCTCGCCTTGGCAAGGCGATGCTCTACCACTGAGCCACTTCCGCACTTTATCCGATCCTACCATCAAATGATAAATAAAATGACCCTGCCAAGTCAAGTGACCGGGCAGGGATTTCAGTTTTTTTTGCATCCGTTTTGTCACCTGCAGGTACGCGGAGCAGTGCATATCAATCCTGGGGCTGGACTGTATTGTCCTCCTCTTCTTTGCTTTCCGCCCATGCATCCGCTTCCTTCATGCGCTGCACATAGCCCAGTATCCCCCCTGGATTCAGCGAATCGACCATATTGCTTGGCACTATGACCAGAGCCGTCTTCTGTTTGATGCCTTCATACAGGATGTTCATTGCCCGCAAACTGAATGCCTCCGGATTTTTCCGGTAGCTCTTTGCAGCTTCGGTAAACTTGTCAGCGATCTCCACCTCGGCCATAGCCAAAATGACCCGGGCCCGTCTTTCCCGGTCAGCCTGGGCCTCGCGGGACATGGCGTCCTGTAGTTCGGTGGGAATCATGACATCCCGGATCTCAACTGAAGTCACTGAGACTCCCCAGGATTCGGTCCTATGATCGATCATCTGCTTCAATTCCTCATCGAGCTGTTCCCGGCCGGTGAGCATGGCCGACAGCTCGGTTTTGCCGATGACATCCCGCAGGGTAGTCTGGGCCGCCCAGAATATGGCCTTCTGGTATTCTTCTACCTCCAGGGCAGCCTTGATCGGTTCATTTACCACCCAGAACATTACTGCATCTACGTTAACTGGCACATTGTCACGGGTCAGTGTCTTCTCAGCAGCGAAAAAGGTGGTCCTTATGCGCAGATCTATCCAGATTGGCACCTCATCAATGACCGGGATGATAAAGAATATACCAGGTCCGGCCAAACGATGAAATTTACCCAGGCGCAAGACCACTACCCTTTCCCATTGCTTGGCGACCCGCAGCGACCATCCTGCTACCACAGCCAGGACTCCAAAGACCACTGCCAACCATAGAGAACTCAACATAAAATAAGCATAGGCAGCCACCCCTGCCAATATCAGAAACAAAAGGATTGCCAATCCGTTAGACCTGGGGCCGCGGGCTGTCATCCAGTCTTCTGCGGCAGATCTTTTACTGGTACCCTCCGGTTCCGCCATGACGAAATCCCTCCATTCTTCAGGATGTTACATGAGGATTGTTATTTCCGAATATTTCCTTCATTTATATTATAGAACAGGTCAATTTATATCGCCAGATATACTTTCGCTGGGCGCTGACAAACGGCATCATGCCTGGGAGGGTGGCGCTTTCGGCGATTTGACACAGTTTAGCTACTGATGTTATTATTTAAGAGTTCGGGGTGTGGCGCAGTTTGGTAGCGCGTCTGGTTTGGGACCAGAAAGTCGCAGGTTCGAATCCTGTCACCCCGACCAGTCTTAAACCGGCCTGCCTGTTATGGCAGGTTTTTGTGTTTTTCTGGATGAGTTGAAGACGCGACCCCAGTTTCAAATTATATTTGCCGTATTGATATTCAGACAAGTGAACAAACTCTAGCAAAAGGCAAACCCGTCGAAAGGCGGGGACGCAAAGCCACGGGTCTAAAACCTTGAGGTTATGACGGCCGGGTCGCCCAGAGCAGATCGATAGCCTAATAACCTGCTTGGCACCCGTCCAAACAGGTTATTCATTTTGTCCGCAAACACCCAGGATTTTGACTGGATAATACCGGATTAAATATATTAATTATTAAGGAGGCAATAGACATGAATCAAGTACTTCTGTTTGGACTCGCATTGTTCGGTGCCGGGATGCTGATACACCTGAAGGTGGAGATTCAAGTTAGAAATCACGCCTGATCACCGACAGCTTGTCACCTGCTCAGAGTGCGACCAAAAAAGGAGCCTGGTCATGATGACCAGGCTCCTTTATTATTACCTGATATATGTTAGGCCCAGTTATTACGCGTGGAGTTTGCTTTGTGCCCCTTCACGTACTGCCCTTCATATGTCATTTTCCCTTCCCGTGAATAGGCTTTGCCATGACCTTCGCGGAAGCCATCCTTGTACTCACCCTCGAACTTCAGGGTCCCGTCCGCGTAAAACTCTTTGGCCTTGCCATGCATTTTCCCGTCTTTCCATTCGCCATCGTACATCTGTCCATTGGGGAAATAGGCCTTGCCCCAGCCATTAGGTTTCCCGCCATCCGTCTGTCCCACATAATCGGCGGTGAGCTTCCTTTCAATGACCAGTCCGCTTATTTCTACGTCTGCCATATAGATATCCCCCCTTTCCTATCTATGTTATTAGTCTAACCTAGAACTGACTCATTAATCAATTAAGTTAACTTTTTCTACCAAAATGGCAGAATTCCTGCCTGGCTCGAAAATTTTACTCCCGTGACCAGGCCCTGATGCCATTGGCTTTCAAAACCTCCAATGCGGTTTGCACCTGGGTTTGGGGAACACCCAGTCGGATCGAGCCCTCGTTTTCGTCCCTGACATTCATGATCTGGATATCATTTATGTTCACTCCCACCGAACCCAGTATGTTTCCTAATATGCCTATGATACCCGGTTTGTCGGGGACAATGACAACGATATCAGCCGAGGTCAAGAGCCGGGGACGAAGGGTGGGCAAATTTTTTCTCATCTGCTGGGCAGCAGTCAAGTACTGGCAGAGTTGGGAGCCAGCCTGTTCCTGGATAGCCTGGCGGTAGAGCTGCAATTGGCCTATCAGGCCGTCAACCTCTCTAACCACGGATTCGCGGTTGAGCAGGAGGATGTCTTCCCACAATTCAGGATTGGATGCAGCTATGCGGGTAGTATCCCGCAGGCCACCTGCAGCCAAGCGCAGAGCCGAAGGCTGTTTCTGCAGATTATTCATGAGGCAGGCTGCCGCAATGTGAGGCAGATGGCTCACCTGGGCCACCATCTGGTCATGCTGTTCAGGCGACATTAT